>JAAYNP010000071.1 GCA_012520795.1 Bacillota bacterium | reverse complement strand
CAGCTCTGCGTTTACCCAAAGCGGTCATAACAGACAATTTCCGCCAACTCTTTCCGGGCCCGCGGCGGTGGATCCTCTGCCGGGTAACCCAGAGGCATCAGTTCAACGATCTTGTATGCTTCCGGTATGCCCAAGGCTTCTCTGGCCACATCCTGGTCGAACCCGCCGATCCAGCATGTACCCAGCCCCAGGGCACAGGCAGCCAAAGTAATGTTGGTCATGGCTATGGCCAAATCTACGGCATACGCCGGCACCCTGCAGCGCATTTCACGTTGAGGATCGAGGGAGACACCGGCAATGATCACAGGAGCTTCAGCTATAAAACTGTACTTTGTGGACGCGGCCAAACGCTCCCGCTGTTCTTGATCCTTAACCACCACAAACTTCCACAGCTGGGCATTCCTGGCCGATGGCGCCAAGCGGGCTGCCTCCAGGACTGCTTCCAGCTTTTCAGGCTCAATCGGCTGATCCTTGTACCTGCGGATGCTTCGCCTCGCTCTAATCGCAGTCAATGTATCCATCCAATCACTCCTCCTTAAAGTCATTTAATTCCCTCCGCCGCAAAGTGGGCGGTGATTGTTAAAGGTTCTTTCGGCGTGATGGTGATCACCGGCAAATGCCGGTATTCTTCAGGCACACCTTCCCAACCCACGAAATGGTACCCGTCATGGGCAGCGGCATGCAGTGTGATGGGAACGCCTTTGAAATAAGTGCCGCTCCATTCGCTTGGATCCGTCACACCCGGTGTGCCGGGAACGATACTTATGGAATTGACTTTGACAAAACCCATGTCATAATCTGTTTTTAGATTCAGCTGGTACGTGCCTTCCAGCTTAAAATAGCGGACGATGTGGTTCGCATTTGTGCTGGGACGGAAGCGGGCAAAGCCCCGCAGGCTTTCATTCTGCATTTTCCACGCTCCTTTGCCGGGAGCCGGATTGCCCCAGCGTTTGATGTGCTCTTCGATCTCCGGCTCCATGATCGCTTCGAGCCGATCAAGCTCGGCAATAACCACTTCCGGCAGAAATGTGGTATTCATATGATCGGCACAGCGGTTGATGAAATCAATCCTGAATTCCGGGTTCTGCAGAAGCGAGCGGAGCAGGTATGTGGCCCAGGAGGGGTTGTGCCATTCAGTCCCATGGGTCAAGGTGGCGTTGACCATGGTATTGGCGGCGAAGTTGGCAAATGCCAGGTCCAAATCGTAGATCATCCAGCGCCACAGCCCATCATGGCCATATGGTGCATCCGGATCGTTCCCCGGCAGGTTCAGCCGCCACAGGCGGACATTGTTGCCGGGCCAGTCGTGGTTTTGAATGTAAATCTGCACCGCCGTATAATCCAAATAAGTGTCAATGTCCATTAACTGCTTGATTTGCCCATAAACCTCTGGATCCGCCAGGGTATCCACGGTTGCATAGCCATTGTCGCGGTAATCTGGATCAATATAGCTCAGCAGCAGCCGGTAATTGCGGCGGGTCAAATCATCCAGGGGTGTGTTCCCCTCATTTACAAATACATTGTCTTCGATCATTTCCACCCGCTCCGGATCCACTCCGTAACTGTAATGCAGGCACGATTCATCCAAGTGATCCCGGATATTGTGAATTCCCCAGTACTCCCCATTCAAGTAGACAACAGCCGGGCGGAAATACATATGATCGAGCCTGGTGTGGTGGAGCAGGTTGGCCAAAAGCCCGTCCTTCAGCATGGTAAAGTCCCAGGTGTTGCCTCCGTTCCTGAGCACAAACGATCTGTATTCAGCAAATGGTTCGCCGGAGAACGGTTTTACCCGCCCCGGGAACAGCTCATGGTAGAACCGGTCTACAGAGTCATAGTCACTGGAGGCAATAATCCGCAGACTTTTCTGGGCATAAGCCCGGGAGGCGTCGCCGTGGATGCGCATCCCGGCATTCTGGGCAAAAGCAAGTTCGCCGCCGGGTTCCCAGAATTCGATGTAAATCGGCCTTTCCCACATACGGCCCCGGCCGTGGAAATTGCCGCTGCCCCAATGGTGCCAAGCCCAGGGCAGGTTCTCGTGAAACCCTTTCCCCGGCAGGTAAATCCCTTCTTCATAATCAAAAAGGTCCAGGGGATCGCAGGCGATGGCCACCACCGGGACCGTATGCCGCTCAAACCCTTTGGGATCAACAAAGTAGGTGTGGGTGATCACCTTACTGGGGACACCGTCGGCAGTGTGGGCCCGGGCGCGGATCACCGTACCTTTGAACTGTTCTGCAGTAGGCAGATACCACCGGTTGTAGCTGGACATGATGTAGGTCAAGGGTGGTTTTGGCGTTACATTCTCGTAGATGGCGATGCTTCTTTTGGTAACCGGCACTGTGCCCGCCTTGATGGCAACCGGCCCTTTGTACTCGTAGGTCCGTTCCCTGTTGGTGACGGGATCAGGGATTGAGCCATCCAGCGTATAGTAGGCCACTGTCCCGGCTGCCGGTTCGATGATTAAGTCAAAGGGCTCGGAGTAAAACCCGCCGGAATGGGAAAAGTGGGGGTTTAAGCTTGAGTCGGGCTCAATGTAGCCTGCGGCTTTGTTATTGGAAAAGCCCGGACTTGCGTGGATCCGTTCAAACAAAACCCATGCTTCTCCCCCGTCAGGCTTGCGCCCGTAGGAGAAATCTGTTTTCAAACTGGGGACATCGACATGATCGATGACGGTTAAGCCGTCCCGGTACACCAGGAACAGCGCTTCGCCTTCTTGATCAATCCGGAAATTGGTGTGCAGCTCCGGCCCGCTGCGATCCTTGCCTGAAGCCAGGACAATCAGGAACTCTCCCGGGCCGATCCAGGTACCCGCAGGAATTTCCCATCTGGCCGGATTGCTCTGTTTATCCGACAGGTACCAGCCGCCCAGATCGATTGCCTGATCAGTGGGATTGTACAGCTCAATCCAATCAGAGGGCTCCCCGTCCTGATCGATCAGGGAACGGGCTGCGGCAGCCATCACCTCATTGATGGCCACATTCTGGATTACAGCCGCCTGACTGCCAAAATCGGCCGGCATACCATTGGCCTCAGCTCCGCTGCCTGGGTCAAGCCAGATATGGATCCCAACAACCAGTGCAACTGTCAGGGCTGTGCCTAACAAACCAAGTGCCATAACGGCAGCCGGCGTGAATCTACCCTTGTTCACAATCTACCACCTCGGCTTTCCCACCAGCCATTGAAGCAGGCCCCGGCCTTGCCGGTTGAGCCCGGTTTATATTTCAATAAAACTGGCCCCGATCGGTTTCAGCTTGAAATCGATTATCTTGCCATCCCCTGTGGTAATCGTTGTGGCCTGCGGTTCAAAGCTGTTATTGATCACCACCAAGGTGCGGTGATTGGGGTAATAGGCACACTCTGTATGGTAGTTGCTGCTGAACCATTTCTCAAACTCTCCTGTCTTTCCTGCCGCATAGAAAATGGCGCGGTGCAGCAGGCGCACATTCTCCAGGTTGTATTTATGCCCGGCAAAATACAGGGCTTTGCCCTTGTTGAACTGATGCTCGGTAATCACCGGAGAACCGCTGCGGGCGGCAATAACCTTGGTATCCGGGCCCAGAACATAGATATTGTCCACGTAATCGCCAATATCCATGGCATCCGGGTTAACATCAGCAGTAATGAAATGTGAACCGCACACCTGATAAGGGTATTTGTCAAAGCCCACACTCAGACCGATTTCCCGGTCAACGCCGAACAAATGGGCTAGTTGAAAATACTGGGTGCTGTGCTTCAATGCCGAAGGTTCACCAACGCCGATCAAGCTTCCGCCTTGGCTGACCCACTCCGTGATCCGTTCAATGACGGTTGGATTCTGCCAGTTCCAGCCACCACTCCAGGCATCATCCAGCATTCCGGCATTAATGATCACCTTTACATCACCAGGAATGCCGTTTTCTGCAATATCAATAAAGTCGATGAACTTGACCTTGACAGGCAGGCCGGAAATGGACTCCATCACTTCGTTGTAGAAATTGCCGCGGTTAAAATGGCCCCGGCAGCCCCACGCCCGCATATTGCCCCAGGCGGTGAGAATCGCCACTGAGAAATCGGCGCAGTACGGCTGGTCATCCACATGCATTTCCTTGAGCATGCGGAATTCCTGGGCCAGCCTCTCCACATATGCGATGAAGTCGGGATGGTTCTCAACCAGGTGGAGGTAGCCGCCAAACCCAATCCGATCAACCCCAGCCCGCAGCAAAGCGCGGCGAATGTCGATCCAGTAAGTCTGGCATTCCAAGGTTGGGTTGCCGCCCTTAATGAAACTGGGCGCCCCGTTGACTCCCGTTGGGAAGAAATAGGGATGCAGGCGCAGTTCTCTAACCTGAACATGGGGAGTTTCAGCAACTTTTCTCGCTTCAAAGCCGTTGAAAATTCCATCAATAATCCCATCAAAGTTGAAATCTTTGAACCGTTCCAAAGTAGGCTCCATGCCGATCCAATGGTCGTTGTAGAACACATACGCTTTTTTGCCATACTTGTGAACCAGTTCGATACATTTTTTGCCAAAGTCCACCACGAAGTTATGGATAAACTCCATCCAGTCGCGGTATTTGTCTGACGGAGGCAGATACGAATTGTTATGCAGCCCATTGGTGACAAAGTCTTCTGATGTGAGCCGGTACCCATACTGCATCTCAAAGAGGCGGATGGCATGGGCACTCATAGAAAAGCCATAGGCGCCCCAGTCGTTTACTATATAAGGCCGCTTCGGATCATCACTCCACAGCCAGAAGAAATTATAGAATAAGGAAGTAAACCGGACAACCCGGGTATGTTCATGTTCCTGCAGCCATCGCTCCAGATATTTTAAGAGATGCTCCTGCACTTCCGGATGAATCGGATCCACAGGCATCAAGTGCTCCCGATCACCCCAGTCATTCGTGCGGTGGTTGTAGGCCGAAATCTCTTCCCAGATCCGATAAGCAAGGAAGTTGACTGTATAGCGATGCCATTTTTGGGTGCCTTTGACCGTCACAGTTCCGGCATTTGCATCATAAGCCCAATCAGATAACGGTACTTCTGTATTTGAAGTCCGGTCAAAAACCTGCCAGAATTCCTTGGGATCATCAGTGAAATTAACCTTAAACTGTTCCTTGTAATACGAATCCAAAAGATTGATGGCCACACTGTCCCCTTCAGCCACAACCGGCTGGCTCATCAAATAACACTGCTGCAGCTTGTCGGGATTGGCTTTGGCCCATTCGTTATCAGCCCTGACTAAGCAGATAGTTGAATAGATATCATAACCGGATTGGAAAATCTGATCCGATAACTGCGTACCGTCACTGTCCCGAATAACGTCGGCTCCCCAGCGTTTGGCCAGTTTTAAAGTCAAATCTTCATAGCCGGCTTCACCGGGTAAAGTAAAACTGCCAGTACGATACTTGTTAGCATCCATGGCTTAACCTCCTTGAAAACATACTGATCATACACTTGCTCTCGATGCTATGATACCACATCCAAAGAATCATTTCCTGCCATGCTAATCCGGGATGGAGACATAAGGGTTGCCTTTGAAGTAAAAGCGCCACGGCTTTTCTGCCCACTCTCCAGCATAGTCGATGTTGATCCGCTTCCCTGCGGCAACAGGCTCGCGGGCGGCACTATCAGGCCTTTCAATAAACAGTTCCTCTCCTGCTGTCAGGTCACAGCCGTTAAAACTCATGTCAATAGCCAGCGCCTGGCACAACATCCCCGGGCCGTTGAGCAGCTGGCAGCGGTTGGCCGCTTTAGGCCTCCTGGCCTGCATCAAATCAATCCCGGCGAGCGGCTCGCCGGCCCGGATTAAAACTGCCTGCGGCTGACCGGCTTCGGCCGTCACAATGTTCAGCATGTTGTACATACCGTAAATCAAGTATATGTAAGCACACCCGCCGGGGCGGAACATCACTTCGGTCCTGCCGGTCCTGCGGTTGTTGTAGGCATGGCAGCCTTTGTCCTCGGGCCCCCAGTAGGCTTCGGTCTCCACAATGCGGCAAACCAGGCGCCGGCCCTCAATGATCCGGACTAAGTGCATGCCCAGAAGCTCCTTGGCAACAACAAGGACATCACGGCGGTAAAAGTCGCTGCTCAAAAGCAATTTGACACCTCCCAGACAGACTTTGTTCCTAATTAAATTTTCCCATGCATAATATTGTCTATTATAGATATATATGGTACAGTAATATGGCTATGATAAGCGTGAAATAAGGTGATTGTGATGCACCATTTATGGCGTGCATTCAAACTTGTGAAAAATCAATGGGGCCGCAGGATCCTGGCGGGCATAGGTATGTTAGGGGATTCTGCAGGCTTGATCCTAATTCCTTTGATTACCCGGGATGTATTTGACAGCTTTACCAGCGGCCAGCCCCTTGCCCAAATCCTGGCAACGCTCCGGAACAGTGCGCTGTACTTAATTGCCATTGCCGTTATCCGCGGGGTTTTGGTTTATATCGAGATTTACTACCAAGAGGGCACCGGCAACTACATCAGCCATGATCTGCGGAAGATCCTCTTCAGAAGGGTCCTGCGCCTGCCGTTCAGCTTCTTTGACACGAAGAAGACCGGCGATCTGATGTCCATCCTAACCCAGGACGTGGATGCTGTGCGCGATGGAACCGGCTTTGTAATCATGCTGATTATCGTCAATATCTTCACATTTGTGGGTGTTACCATTGCCATGCTGCTTTTGCATCCCTTGCTGACGCTGATCGTCTTCGCCACCTTTCCCATTCTGGGGTGCATTGCCTACGGGTACAGCCGCAAAATCGGGCCTTTGTACCAGAATCTGCAGCAGCAGTCCGGCAGGCTGCATACCACCGCTCAGGAGAACATTTCCGGAATCCGGGTTGTCAAAGCCTTCACCAGGCAAAAGGATGAACAGGAGAAGTTCAGCAGTGAAAACAAAAGGTTTTACGAACTGGGGCTGACCATTGCCCGTTTAAGCACATTTGCCCATCCGGTAATGGATCTTTTGGGCACTATCTCAGGATGGGTGGCCCTTACTGCCGGCGGTATCTTTGTCATCCGCGGTGAAATCACCTTTGGCACCATGATCGCCTTCACCAACTTCGCCGATTCTCTCATCTGGCCTGTACGCGATGTCGGCTGGCTGTCTGAGATGTTCCAGCGGGCAATTGCCGGTGCTGAGCGGGTATATCAGGTTGTTGACGCCAAAGATCGGTTGGAGATTCCGGACAACCAGATTGTCAAACCTATCGAAGGGGAGATTGCCTTTAACAATGTTTCCTTCTCCTATGCCAATGGAGAAGAAGCTGTGGCCGACTTCTCCCTTAGGATACCCAAAGGCTCGACCGTCTGCCTTTTGGGCATGACCGGCAGCGGCAAAACAACCATTGCCAATCTGCTGGCCAGGTTTTACGATCCGACTGAAGGCAGTATCACCATCGACGGAATTGATATCCGCAATTGGGATTTGAGTTGTTTGCGAAGCCAGATCGGTTTTGTCTTCCAGGACAATTTCCTTTTCTCCAAGAGCCTGAAAGACAATATCACCATGGGCAGAGAGGTGGACGACGCCCTGATTCACCAGGCAGTTGAAGCGGCGCAGGCTCAGCGGTTCATTGCCGATCTGCCCCAAGGCCTGGAAACGATTGTGGGAGAAAGGGGCATCGGCCTCTCCGGAGGCGAACGGCAGCGGATTGCGATTGCCCGGGCTATCCTGGAGGGCCCGCCGATTTTGGTCTTTGATGACTCTTCCGCCAGCCTCGACATGAGGACGGAAGCATTTTTACAGCAGGCTTTGAACGAGCTGTACCAAAACCGGACAGTGCTGATAATCGCCCAACGGGTGTCCACAGCGCAGAACTCTGATCAGATTGTGGTTATGGATTCAGGCACGATCGTTGAGCAAGGCACTCACAAGGAGCTTCTAGCCCGAGACGGCGTTTATGCAGAGCTTTACCGGATTCAAAGCGAAAACATGAGCTTATTAGTGGAAGCAGAGGTGAACATCAGTGACCACCCAAGAATCTAACCAACGAGAAGGGAAACTTCGCGATTTGTTGATCCTGGTGCCGTATGTAAAACAGCATCAGCTCAACCTCTGGCTTTCTATTGCCTTGATGATCATCTCCAGCGTAATCAGCATTGCGCTGCCCATGTTCATCCGCCGGGCGGTAGACGTCCATATCATGGGCTATGATCTGCCGGGGCTTTTATTGCTGACCTCGATCGCCTTTGGCCTGATTCTTGTCACTACGTCTGCCAACATCTTCCGGGGAAGGCTCATGGCTAAGCTGGGGCAGAACTCAATCCGCGCCCTCCGGGATGATTTGTTTGCATACATGCAGAGGCTTCCGGTTAAGTTCTTTGATAAAATCCCTGTGGGCAAGCTGATCACCCGCCTTACCAGCGATGTGGATGCCCTAAGAGACCTTGTGGGCAATGCCATTGTGTCCATGGTGATCGATACCCTGAGGCTTACAGGCTTTCTCGCCTTGATGTTCTGGCTCGACTGGCGCCTGACACTGATCACTTTGACTTTGGCACCGATTCTGGTATTTGCCCTTACCTTTCTGACAGCCCGGATCCGCAAAGCAGAGGATCAGGTCCGGGAACAGGCTTCGCTTGTCAACGCCAACCTGCAGGAAAGCATATCCGGAATCAGGGTGATCCAGGGCTTCCAGGCTGAGGATTACTTTCACGAGCAGTTTAAAATCGAAGATTACAATCTGCTCCGGGCAGGCATGCGGGCTGTCGCAACTTATGCCTATTTCTGGCCTACCATCGACCTGTCCTGGCTTTTGAGCACTGCCGCCATCTTCTACTTCGGAGGCCAATGGGTGATGGACGGTACAGCCACACCGGGGGATCTGGTGGCATTTATCGCCTACACCGGACAGTTCTTTGGGCCGCTTAGGGGCCTCTCCCAGGCTTACCGGATAATCCAGCGGGCTCTAGCGGGTGCTGTCAGGATTAAGCGGATCATGGCCACCGAAACAGAGGAAAAAGCGAACCTGAACCCGATGCCCAGGATCACCGGCAAAGTTGAGTTTGAAAATATAACTTTCGGCTATGATCCAGAAGAGATAGTGCTCCACGATATCAGCTTTGCAGCTGAACCAGGGCAAACCATTGCTTTAGTTGGACACACGGGCGCAGGGAAAACTTCGATCATTAATCTCTTGTGCCGCTTTTATAATCCTATTCAAGGCAGGATTCTCGTCGACGGTCTCGATATCCACGAGCATGAGCTTGAAAGCTACCGCAGGCAAATTGGTCTGGTGCTGCAGGAGCCGTTCCTTTTTTCAGGAACCTTAAGGGACAATATTCGGTTTGGCGCTCCCGAAGCGACCGATGAACAGATCTGGGATGCTCTCGAAACTGTGGGCCTGGCTGAAGCATTTACCAAAAGCCGCATTACTTTGGATACAATTCTGACAGAACGGGGAGCCAACTTCTCCACCGGCCAACGGCAGCTGATCTCATTTGCCAGGGCCCTCATCTCCGATCCCAGGATCTTGATCCTTGATGAAGCGACCGCCCATGTGGATACCTTGACCGAGCAGAAGGTACAGCAGGCTCTGGCCAAACTCTTGGCGGGGCGGACTTCTTTTGTGATCGCCCACCGTTTGTCCACCATCCGCAACGCTGATTTGATCATCGTAATTGGCGATGGGCACATTTTGGAAAGGGGCACGCATGAACAGCTGCTGGCCCAAAAAGGCGAATACTGGCAGCTCTGCAGCAGTCAAAACATGGCACAAATTTGCTGAGCCGATTTGCCGTTGCAGGAAAAAGCGGTTTGAACAAGAACTTTGACAGTAAAACCAGATAAGGGAGGCGCATTTATGCGGAAAGATATTTTATTGATTGTCGTCTTGCTGTTGGTGGCAGGATTGGCCGGCTGCTCGCCTGATGCTTCATCGATCATCATTTCCGGCCAAGACGGGAGAAATGGCCTAATCCTTTCAGACACCAATACAGTGGAATTGACTGCGGCTGCCGGCGATCAGGTGGAGATCGATCCAAATGAAATCGTTTGGTCAGTGAGCGATCCGGAACTGGCCAGCATCGCAGGCCAAGGCCAGACAGTCACCGTGACCGGTATCAAGCCGGGAACAGTGGTCGTGACTGCAGCCTACGGTGAACTTGAGGGAAAATACACACTCTTCATTTATGAAAGCGTACCTGTCAAAGAAGTCTTCCGCGAAGATTTCGAAGGATTCGAGGAAGGCACCCCCGAAGTGGAAGGATACACCTTTAAGGGTAACGCAGTCGTTGCCACCGGTGAGGGCGGGCAAGGCGACAAGGCCCTGAAGCTGACCAAAACAGCTGACAACGCCGAGTTCCACGCCGATTTCGGCCAACCGCTGGTAAACGGCAGCATTTCGTTGCTGATCAAGAAGCCCACAGGAACCGGAACATGCAACGTATCACTTGCCGGAGCTGGGGAGCGGGCTGGTTTCCAGCTGACCAACAACAATAAATTGCGGTACCGCAATACTGGGGGTTCCGTATCCTCAGATACGGAGATTGGCACAGTGGATACCTCCAACTGGCTGAGACTGGAGATCGTCTTTGACAATAACGCCGGAACCTACTCATTCTACCAAGGTGAAGGCAGGGCTCTGATTGGCGGTCCGGTCTCATACACCAAAGGTGACGAGGGTATAACCGGAATTGAGATTGTCCATCAAGGCAATGAAGGCCAAGTCATTTGCATTGATGAGATCGTTGTCACCGATCTATCCGTTCCGGATATTGTATTCTAGCAGCACACAAGCTTAAGAGAAGAGGCTG
>JAAYNP010000070.1 GCA_012520795.1 Bacillota bacterium | reverse complement strand
GCCCATAACCCGCCGGCGCCCGATCTAATGGATTTGGCGGACCAAATGGGCTTCTTTGTGGTCAACGAGGCCTTTGATATGTGGGAGCGGCGCAAGACCAAGTATGACTATTCCAGGTTTTTCCCGGAGTGGGTTGAACGGGATGTCCGCAGTTGGATCAGAAGGGACCGCAACCACCCAAGCCTTCTGCTCTGGAGCATTGGCAACGAAATCTACGATACCCATGTGGACAGCCGCGGGCAGGAACTAACCAGGATGCTCCGGGATTTGGTGCGGGAGCATGATCCAAAAGAGAATGCCCAGGTTACAATTGGTTCCAATTACATGCCCTGGGAAAATGCTCAAAAGTGCGCTGATATCCTGAAAATAGCCGGGTACAACTATGCGGAAAGGTTGTACCATGAGCATCATCAAAAGTATCCCGACTGGGTCATTTTCGGCAGTGAAACCAGTTCGGTAGTCCAGAGCCGCGGTGTATATAAATTTCCATCTGATCAGGGAATTCTGACTGATGATGACGAGCAGTGCTCAGCCCTGGGCAACAGCACTGTCAGCTGGGGCGCCCGTTCCGCAGAAGCATGCATCACCGCCGAAAGGGACGCACCCTTTTCCCTGGGGCAGTTTTTGTGGACCGGCTTTGATTATATCGGCGAACCTACTCCCTATCAGACAAAAAACTCCTATTTCGGGCAAATCGATACTGCCACATTCCCAAAAGACTCCTTTTATGTCTATCAGGCGGCATGGACTGCTTACAAAACAAAACCCATAATCCACATCTTCCCCTACTGGGATTTCAACCCAGGGCAGATTATCGATGTCCGTGTCTGTTCCAATGCGCCGAGAATCGAGCTGCAGCTCAACGGTGAAACCATCGGTACCTATGATATCGATCACCAGCATGGGACCGAATTATTGGGCTGGTGGAAGGTACCTTACGCCCCAGGTGTGTTGAGGGCCATCGCCTATGACGAGAACGGTGAGGTTATTGCCACCACCAAGAGAAGAACGTTTGGGGAGGCGCGCAAGATCCGCCTTAAGCCGGACAAATACCGGCTCAAAGCCAACGGAACCGACCTGATTTTCGTGGAGATTTATGTGGAAGATGAGGATGGCAATGTAGTGGAAAATGCCGCCAACAGGATCGAGGTAACGGTAACTGGTGCCGGGCGCCTGGTTGGCCTGGACAACGGAGACAGCACAGACTTTGATCAGTACAAGGGCACAAGCCGCAGGTTGTTCAACGGCCGGTTGATGGCCATCATTGCCGCCAAGCTTGATCCGGGGCTGATCCGGATGGAAGTGGCTTCCAAGGGATTGGCTGCGGAAAAGGTTGAATTTGAGGCGGTTCCCGTTGATGACTGGGAAAAAGCAGGGGTTTCGGCTGCGATGGAAAACAAACCGGTGCCGTGTGTTACAGGAAGCCTTGCCGAAATTCCTGTCCGCAAAATTGAGCTGTTGTGCGATGGCGAACAGGTGCTTACCAGGGAGAATCCGGTAGTGTCCGTCGAGGCCGTGATTTGTCCGGAAAATGCGACCTATCAGGAGCTTGAATGGGCTATAGTCAATGATCTGAAGATTCCCGTGCCAATTGCCAAGATCAAAGCTGATGGCCGCAGGGCTGCGGTTGAGGCCCTAGGCGACGGCAGGTTCCGGGTGCGGTGCCTTTCGAGAAACGGCACGGGCAAGCCCAGGCTGATCTCAGAACTGGAGTTTACCGCTGCTGGATTGGGTGCGCTGACTGTCAATCCGTATCAATTCGTCTCAGCAGGTTTGTATGACTATGCTGAAGGTGTGATTGGCAGCAGCAGCGAACAGGGGATTACCACAGGACGGGCTGCCAGAGCGG
>JAAYNP010000133.1 GCA_012520795.1 Bacillota bacterium | reverse complement strand
CCCCAATTTATCCAAAAGTACTTGCCGCTTACAGCATCACGCGTATCCAAGAAAGGTTCAATGGAGTCGGGTATTTCGCTGCTCCCAGGCAACCCATACTTAGCAACGGGGACCTCTCCTAGGGAAATGGTGGCTTCCGGCATGATCTGCCGATTAAGGGGAACGGCCATGATGGCAAAACTTGTTGCATACATGGGATGCGCGTGCACTACGGCATTGACATCTGGCCGTCTCTGATACACTCGCAAATGCATCTTGATTTCCGATGATGGTCGGTGGATTCCATCAGACTCCAAGACATTCCCTTGGAGGTCCACCTTACAGATCATCTCTGGAGTCATGAATCCTTTACTGACCCCTGTGGGTGTACACAATACGTCATTGTCTCCTATCTTAACCGAAAAGTTGCCATCGTTGGCAGCGACCATACCTTTCTGCCACACTCTCTGGCCGATTTGGCACATCTGATTGCGTAATGCCTGTTCATCTCGTAACAAGGATTTCCCTCCTATCTCAGGCCCTCGGATGGTATTCCTTCGTGGCAAAAGAATCCTCAACGATACGCCTTCCGTCTTCCAGACTCTCTATGTGTTTTAGGGCCTTTAACTGCATTAACACATTACCTATGGCTGAGGCTTCGATGGGCCCGGCCACTACTGTTCTTCTGGTGACGTCTGCCGTCAACTGACACAAGAAGGTATCCCTCACGCCTCCACCCACAATATGAATGCAATCCACTATCTCGTCCCGTGTAGTTTCCAAGTCCTCTACTGCTTTCTTGTATTCATTGACAATTCCATTATAGGAGACTCGAGCTATTTCCCCCATGGTTTGGGGATTCTTGTTCAGTTCATTTCGGGCATAATGGACAACTGCCTCTTCCATATTAAACGGGGCCACAAATGTGTCATGGTTGGGATCAATCTGATACTCCACATGGAAGGCTTCCTCTGCTGCCTTACTGATGTCGGCAAAGCCGAGCTTGGGATCCGATTGCTGCCATACCTTGCGGAGTTGCTGGATGATCCAAAGACCATTAATGTTCTTGAGGAACCTAATCTTGTCAGCCACTCCCCCTTCATTGGTGAAGTTGTTCTGGAAGGCTTCCCTGCTGATGAGAGGCTCATGGAGTTCGATTCCCAACAATGACCAAGAACCACAGCTTAAGTAGGCGCTCTTCTCACTTTTCAAAGGGGCCGCGGCCACAGCGGAAGCGGTATCATGGCTGCCTACCGCAATGACTGGGATGGCAGGGAGACCTAACTCCTCTTGGATCTCTTGGCTCAGAACTCCCCATACTTCGCCAGGTTTGATCAAGTTCTGGAGAAGACCTGTAGGGAGCTGGAGTTCTCCTAAGAGTGCCCGGTCCCAATCCCTGGAGCGGGCATTCAACATCTGGGATGTTGAGGCGATGGTGTATTCATTGCGTTTTTCCCCAGTCAGTCCATAGCTAAAAAGATCGGGCATAAAGAGCAGAGAATCGGCCTGCTCAATCAACTCCGTGCGATACCTCGTGTCATAAAAGAGTTGATAAAGGCTGTTTATACTCATATATTGAATTCCAGTGCTCTCATAGATGTGGGCTAAGCGTATGGGAGTAGACGCTTCGATTTCTTCCAACATTCCTCTCCCCCGATCCGTCCGGTAATGGAGAGGGTTCGAAAGGATGTGACCATCCCGATCCAAAAGGGCGTAGTCCACCCCCCACGTGTCAATCCCTATACTGGCTATTTCTACCCCCAATTGGGCTGCCTTCTTCAGTCCCACCTTCATCTCGTGGAACAATCGCAAGAAATCCCAGTAGTATCTACCCTGAAACCATACGGGATCATTGGGGAAACGATGGATTTCTGTCAGCTCCATTTTCTTCCCATCGAATCTGCTCATGATTACACGGCCACTCGATGCCCCAAAATCAAAAGCTAGATTTACTAGTTCCACATGCATGCACTCCTTAACGGCGTCACTTGCCCATGGACGAACATTCCAGAAGATCCAGATGGCTTAAAGCGTCCGCAACTCCTCTTCTAGGCTTCCGCCAACGCGCAAGTACTGCTCATACATGGACTCGTAGATTTTGGCTTTCTCCGGATCGGGTTTGAAGATGCGAGAAAAACCACAACCCATAGCTGCTTGGGCCTCTTCAATATTGGAATAGATGCCAGAGGCCACTGCTGCAAACATGGCTGCTCCAAGGGCCACCGCTTGATCAGACTTGACTACTTTGATGGGCATATTGAATACGTCAGCGGTTACTTGCATAACAAATGGATTCTTACTGGGAATACCACCCTCCGCGATAACCTCCTCAATCACCAATCCTTCTTCCCTGAACCTCTCGGCAATAGCCTTTGCTCCAAAGGCTGTAGCTTCCACCAAGGCCCTAAAGATTCTTGGAGCATCGGTACCTAAAGTTAAGCCCAACAAGGCTCCCTTAAGAGTTTGGTCGGCAAAGGGAGTCCTCCGTCCATTCAACCAATCCAAGGCCATTACAGTGCTCTCCCGGGGATCAAGCTCAGAAGCTTCTTGGGACAACTTAGCCAAAATCCTTTCACGAATCTGAGCCTTTTGTTCTTCCGAAAGTCCCACTTCCTCCCCCAGAACGTTCAATGGCCACATCAACAAGTCCCTAAACCAAGCATAGACATCACCGAACGCGGACTGCCCTGCCTCTAGTCCGATCATTCCGGGGACTACAGATCCATCCACTTGACCACAAATGCCAGCTACTAGATTCTGACCAATGACATCTTTAGAGGCAATCATAACATCACAAGTGGAAGTTCCCATGATCTTGACCATGGCCTTTTCTCCAATACCACCGCCGATAGCTCCCATATGAGCATCAAGGGCTCCCACAGCTACAGGAATCCCCGGGGGTAAGCCCAACTTTTGTCCCCACTCAGGAGTAAGGTAACCAGCTATTTCATCAGAGGTATAGGTGGCTGGATTATAACGCTCACGCATTCCAGCTAACATGGGATCAAGCTGAACCAGGAATTCCTCCGAGGGCAAACCATTCCATTCCTCATGCCACATGGCCTTATGCCCAGCAGCACATCTGCTGCGCTTCATGAGCTTGGGATCTTCCGTTCCCGTGAGCACAGCTGGAGTCCAATCGCAGATCTCCACCCAAGTATAGGCTGTTTGGCGTACTCCTTCATCAACCCTGTGAACATGCAACATTTTCGACCAAAACCATTCAGAGGAGTATACGCCTCCCGAATACTTGGTGAAGTCCACTCCACCCCAAGTTTTGGCAAGTTCATTAATTTCTGCTGCTTCACGTACCGCGGTATGGTCCTTCCAGAGATTAAACATGGCGTTAGGATTCTCTTTGAACTCCTCAAGAAGTGCCAGAGGTGTTCCATTCTTGTCAACGGGACCCGGTGTCGAACCGGTTGTGTCCACACCGATACCTACTACATTTTCAGCAACCTCAGGGGACACTTTTTTCAAGACACCACTCACACACTCTTGTAGGGCATCAAGATAGTCCTGGGGATGTTGACGAAACTGGTTAGCAGTCGCGTCACAATATAGTCCCTCGGCCCATCTTTTGTAATAGCCAACATCACTGGCCAACTCCTCTCCAGTGTGGACATTCACCACCAGTGCCCGTACAGAATCGCTGCCAAAGTCTACTCCGATTGCATACTTTACAGAACCCATGATCTATCCCTCCACATATGTCGTTGCTCTAATGAACCTGGTCCTCAGGCCCGTGCAAAATTCCATCTGGTCCTCTCTGCCAATCGTGATGAGCCATGGTAGGCCACACCCGTTCCCACCCACCAGTTATCCTCTTCTGCACCGTTGTCAGGTCGGGAACACCTTCTGTCGCGGAAAGCGTCTCCACACAACAAGCACCCACTCCAGATGCTAGTGTGAGTACTTTTTCTGGGCCCATTTCCAGTAACAAACCTCCCAAAAAGCCTGCTATAGTAGTATCACCGGCACCTGTAGTACCCTGTACCTGGACTCGAAAATTCGGCGAGAGCAGCTGACGATTCTCCCAGTTTCCCCCCAGAATCCCCCTAACACGGGAGCCAGTGCGCAAGTAGAAACCTTGATCTCCCAGTTTGATGCCTACCACAGAAGTCCCCATTTTCAAGAGACGCAAGGCCAACTCATCCAAAAGAGTAGTGTCAACCAAGAGTCTCATATCCTGGAGATCGTAATACTTTTCACGATCCAGCATGTAAAGGAGCTCGTCTAGACTAGGCAAGAAAAGATCCACGTAAGGCAAGGTATTGGCGAAAATTCTTTGCCAATCGGCTTGACCCGCTTCGGATTTGGGATCGGGCATGGCTGTATCGAGACTTGTGATCCAGCCTCCTTCCTTGGCTTCACGAAAGATCCTCTGCAAGTTTGCGCCGTCGGCTCTATACATTTCACGCATTAAGGGAGGATATCCCAGGTGAAAGAGTCCAGTGCTTAATCCTGTTAAGTCTACATCATCTGCAGTAAAGCTATCGTTGGTTCCAGGAAAGTGGATGAAAGCCCGGTCGGTACCAGGAGGATTAAGGACCACAGTGTAGGAGGTGGTGGCCCCCACATCACAGGTGATGTGATCCGTGGCAATTCCCTCTTGCCGGAAGATATCACGTATAATATTACTGATATAATCATCACCAGTGCGGCCCATCAACACGGGGTCAAATCCCAAACGCTTGAGGGCAATTCCTGTGTTCGAGACGGTCCCTCCCGTTGCGAATGTTAACCCTGCTACTTGAACCATGTTACCCGGTCTCAGAGCGGACAGGCTGCCCACTTGCCAGTCGGGAATAATATCTAGACATAGGTGACCCGCGACCACAATGTTCATCCCGTTTCCTCCACCATATCAAAGTAGTTTATAATTCCTCTATCCTCACTCTGGGCAAAGTCCGTTGGATGTGCTCGAGGTCTGGAAAAACGGTGCCCGTCATCTCGGCCGTGGCCGTAGCAGTAGCAACAGACCAACGCACAGTCTCTAGCCAAGATCTCTTCTTCACCAAAGAACTCACAAAAGATGCCACCAAAGAATCACCGCACCCCGATGTACTAAGAACCTGTTCGGCTTGGGCCTGGGCCCAAAGCAGAGGTTCCCCTTGGGCACAAAAGACTGCACCTGCTTCTCCCAAGGACAAGACGATATAGGGAATCCCCAGTTCCCTAAGGTCATGCATGGCAGTGATGATTTCGGTGCGGCTGCGAACTCTTTTGCCCAGTAGCATCTCAGCCTCATCCTCGTTGGGCTTGATGAAAGTCGGAATCGCCTGAACACCCTTGGTGAGAGCGTTACCAGACGCATCTAGAAACACTTGCACCCCGGACTTTTTACACTTCTGAATCAGGTCGTAGTAAAATGAGCCCTCCATACCCCGGGGAAGACTGCCAGCGCAGATGAGAATCTCGGTTTGTGGCAAGACCTCTTCTAGCGCCTCATACAAGCGCTCCACATCCCTGGAAGTGACCACAGGGCCAGGTTCGTTCAGTTCTGTTGTGCGCCCTGCAGCTTGTTCATAGACTTTGGTGTTAACCCTTGTACTACCTTGCTCGATCCAAGTGAACTTTGTCTCCAAGTTTTCAGACTTCAAGCTGGTGGCAATATACTCTCCCTCTGTTCCGCCCAAGAACCCCATGGCCAGCGAGGGAAGACCCTGCTGAAGAAGGGCGCGGGAGACATTGACTCCTTTACCGCTGGCGTCAACTTTCACCTCTTGAATACGATTTGTCTCACCTAGGGCAACCGATTCAATGATTACTGTGCGGTCAATGGCAGGATTCATAGTCAAGGTTACAATCATCTGTCTTGCTTCCTCCTCCAAAGCCTCACCTATTTACTTCTCGGGCCTTGCCAACCGCCTTAAAGAGGAGGAGCTTCTCTCCAACAACTCTCTTAGCCTGCTCCCTGGCTGCTCCAAACACTTTGCGAGGCTCAAACTCCTCGGGATGATCCCTGAAGTATTCTTTGATGGTATCGGTGACCGCATACTTGATGTCGGTACCCACATTGATCTTGGAGATACCACTGGCAATGGCCTGCTCAATAATTGCCACAGGTAGATCAGACCCACCATGCATGACCAAGGGCAAGTGAACTAAGGCACGGATCTTTCCTAGAAGGGCAAAGTCGATCATCGGTTCTCCGCGATATAGTCCATGCACAGTGCCGATGGCTGGTGCCAGAATATCAATTCCGGTGCTTTCCACAAATTCCACAACCTGATCGGGATCCGTCAAGAATGCATCCTGGGAAGCCACATTCAGGTGGTCTTCTTTGCCTCCCACTCTTCCCAACTCACCTTCCACGGTGACTCCAAAGTCATGGGCTACCTCAACAACCTTCTTGGTCAGGGCGACATTTTCGGCAAAGGGCAAATGGGAACCGTCAATCATGACCCCCGAGAAACCCTCTTTGATACATTCCACTGCAACTTCATAGCTGCGTCCGTGGTCGAGCTGTAGAGCAATGGGAATGTTGACTCGTTCAGAAGCTGCCTTGACTATGCTGCCGATATAGGCTGCACCTGCATGTTTGAGTGCGCTCTCCGATACAAGAATTATGACTGGAGCTTGCGCTTCTTCTGCTGCCCAAACGACCGCTTGCACGTCTTCCATATTATGAACATTGAAAGCCCCCACAGCCCAACCACTGGGCTGGGGAGTTAGAATTTGCTTTGTAGTAATAAGTGCCATGGTACATCTCCTTACATTGAGCTTCGGATCAATCCTCTGCTTGGTGCATGATCTGGCTGATCTGCCGAGCTAGGGGCAAGATCTTATGGTAAGTCTCGTAGAGTTTCCCATACCTTTCACGAAGGTTCGGATCAGGTTCGTACGTCAAACTTGAACGATACGTAGCCCGGGAAGCTTCCTGATGGTCCCGATACACCCCGACTCCCACGCCACCCAACAAGGCGGCACCCAACAAAGTGGCTTCATGTACTGCAGGAACTTCGATGGGTTTGTTCGTTACCGTGCTCTTGATTTCCATCCAAAGGTCGTTTTTGCTTCCTCCACCAATGGCGTGAATGTTCCTAAACTCCAAACTTAGCGCCTTTTCCATGACCTTCAGGATACCCGCCACTTCAAAGCACAACCCTTCATGAATACTGCGAAGGAAGTCGGCTGGCGTGTGGTAGTCGCGCATCCCCAAGAAACAGGCCTTACTATAGGGCTCCCCCACCGGCGGGCTGCTCCCCCGTAAATGGGGAACAAAGAACATTCCATGGGCCCCAACCTCAGATGTACGAGCAAGTTCGATCATTTCGTCATAGGACATCTTGGCAAACTGCTCTAAGAACCACTCGATGCTTATCCCTGAAGAATCTACGCCACCTTGCATGTAGTACAAGTCAGGAATAACATGACGGCCCACATTGAAACCGCTGAAAGCCTCGGTGTCCAACTCAGAGAGTTCGCGAAATACCGCGATTAAACTCTCAGCGGTCCCCGATGAGTCTAGGACACGGCCTGGTTCAATGACATTGGCGGCAAAAGACCCGCAGATGTGGTCATGTCCCCCTACCGCTACCATAGTATGTGTGGAAAGGCCCGTCACGTCCGCTGCCTTTCTACTCACTGAACCAATGACGGTCCCACTGGCGTAACTGGGGGGCAGGAGCGTCTTGTCAAATCCAGCTCGATCAAGCAGAGTCTCAGACCATTCGCCCTTTCTCACATCAAAGAGCATGGTTCGGGAGGCAATGGAGTGATCGGTGGCATACTCGCCAGTTAGGCAATAATAGATAAAGTCAGGCATGCACAGCCATTTGGCAGCCCGTTCCATGATCTCTGGCTGGTGTTTTTTCAGCCACAACATTTTGAACAAAGAATATATGTAGTTGTAATTAAGGCCGGTAATTGCAAAGCACTCATTGGGACGCATGCTTTCATACCACTCATCCATGGCCTCTTTACCCCGAACATCGAACCAAGGAATGATGGGTGTGAGGGGTTGTCCGCTCGCATCCAGGAACAACCCAGCCTCCCCCATACTGGCTACAGAAATGGATAAGATCCTGTCTAAAGGATCCAACTTCCGCGTTGCTTTTCTAAGTAAGGCCGATACACAATCCCAGATTTCTTGCGGGTCATAAACTGCTTGACCCACCCCTAAAGAGTTGGTCTTGGTACGAGACATTTCCAGGGAATGAAGGTGCCCCTGTACATTAAACGTAGCAACTTTAATATGTGTAGTACCCATATCAATGCCTAGTAATAAGTCCATATCCTCTCCCTCCTCCTTACACTACTTGACTGGAGGCATGGCCCCAGCTTGGGACAAGATTTGTTTGGAGCATTCTGATGCCCGTTGGCCGATCCTCAGGAGCGTGGCCTGATCCAGATGGGGCAGATCATCACGGTTGGTGAAGCCTGCATCGTAGAGTGATGCTAAGACTCCCGCTACAAATGCATCGCCACCTCCGGTAGTGTCAACAACTTCGACTTGAGGGGCTGGTACAAAGCATTCCTCTGCAGGCGTCAGTAAAGAGGCCCCTTTCGGCCCCTCAGTGTACACCAACAACTTCACACCAAAACGGAAGTAGTCCCGTGGAGAAGCTAAAGAAGCATCGATGTTGTCTCTAATCCAGGTCAAATCTTCATCGCTTAGTTTCAAAACGTCCACCTTGGTCAGGACATCCATGATGTCCTTGTTTGCTTCGGGATTCCCCCGGAGAATATCAGGGCGAATGTTGATATCACAGGAACGAACAGTCTTCTGATCTTGCAGTTGTTCCAAAAGCTGGCGAGTAACGTTAACGCCAGCCTCAAAGACAAAAAGAACGGATCCAAAATGAAAAAAGTCCACATCATCCGTTAGGTTCACACTACCTCTATCAATTCGTTCCAAGGAACTTCCCTGTAAATATAGGCTGAACGATCGTTCACCTTCCGCTGAATTCATCACCATGGCCACTGCAGTCCTCGTTTGTGGATGTGTGGAACTCAGGTTTAAGTCAATGTTTCTTTCTCTCAACATGTCCTTGAGGGTCGCTCCCAAAACGTCATCGGAAAAACTGCTAATGAGAGAAACAGGCTTGCCCATGCTAGCCAAATTGGCCGCCACATTGGCCGGGGCCCCGCCTGGAGCGCCGTGGAGGACAACATGTCTCTGTCCCGGTGTAAACTCCTTAATGGAATCAAAGTAAAAGTCAAACAGAGTCTCGCCCAGGACAACGATTGGATTCGGTTTGGTCGGCACAAAAATCACACTTTCTGGAGATAGTCTGCTGACAACCTTTCCGCTAAGTTGCTCCAAGGGCAACTTAGCGGAAAAGAAAGTATCTGGCTTTTCGAGAGTTTCAGGTAATGGAGTCTTAGACAAGTTCTTTTAGGATTGGACGATGACCTTAAGAACAGAAGCCTGTCCTACGAGTTTGATACCTTCTGCGAGCTGCTCAAGATCAATGCGATGGGTGATTAGCTTGTCAACTTGGATGAATCCATCTTCCAGAAGCTTCAACGCTGGAGCAATACCTGCTCGAAGTGAAAATGAGCCGGCGATCCGAATATCCCGCCGATAAATATCGTAGGGTTCGATTTTCACTTGTTGCCCAGGACTACAGACGCCAAAGTAGAGAATGCTTCCAGAGGTGGCCGTATAATGAGGTAGCTTTTCGATCACTGCTGGAACTCCCGTGGCATCAACAACAATGTCATATTGTTTGTCTTGGCCTGCTATCTCCTGTGGTACATACACCTGAGATGCACCAAGTTCGGTGGCGATGGCTAGACGTTCTCGGTACAGATCAACCATGCTAACTTCGGTAATCCCATTCAGCTTCAGACTCTGAAGCATGAGCAGCCCCATGGGACCAGCTCCGAAAATGAGGGCATTACCACCGCGGTACGTAGGAATTTGATGGAGGCCATGAAGAACACAAGCTAGTGGTTCGGCAAAAGCGGCATGGTCCACCGAGAGATCCCCGATGGAATGAATATTACCCTCTTTTACCACAACGTATTCGGCAAACCCTCCTCCCATGGTTACTCCATAGGAGTTGAGATTTTCACACTGATTTTGCCGATTGGTGTGACAGGCATTACACAAGCCACAGGGAACGTTGGGGTCAACTGCAACCTTCATCCCCATCCATTTGGGATCTACTTCTGCACCTACTTCTACGACCTCACCAACGAACTCATGGCCTGGGATTACGGGATAGCTCGCATGGAACTCGCCTTCCAGAATATTTACGTCGGTGTGACAGAGGCCACTAGCCCGTACTCTGAGAAGTACCTCATCTGCTCCTGGCTGGGGAGTGGGTAGATCCACATACTCCATCTGATAAGGTGCTACGATTTGAATCGCCTTCATTGGTAGCCCTCCTTTAGATCTCTAGGACCACCTTAATGGCCTCATCGGGTTGATTTCTCAATACGGAGAATCCCTTATCCACGTCTTTCAGTGGGAAACGATGAGTGATGAGACGATCAATCTGAGGATTGTGTCCAATGATGCGAATTGCCTCGCGATAGTCTTCTCTGGTATACATGAGGGTTCCAATCATATTCAGCTCTTTGTCTTGCACTAGGCCCATATTTACCATGGCGTGCTCTTCAAAAACGCCTAAAATGACCACATTGCCACCTTTGATAGTAAGTTCGATACCTTGGTTGACAGTAGCTGCCACACCAACACACTCAAAGGTAGAATCCACTCTCTCTACATTTTCCTTGATCCACTGCGCTAGGTTGATCTTGCCAGCGTTCACAACATGGTGGGCACCGAGAGCTTGGGCAAGTTCAAGGCGGTTATCGTTGAAGTCGGAGACAATAATCGTTCCAGCACCGTAAGCTTTTAATGTGGCAATTACCATGAGGCCAATTGTTCCTGCCCCAAGGACAAGTACTGTTTGACCTGCAATATGTGGAACGCGACGCACAGCATGAACAGCTACGGACAGTGGTTCCACCAACACACCTTGGTCCCAGCTAAACGATTCGGGAAGTTCAAAAACCATATCTTTGGGAACCACGACATACTCTGCGAAGGCACCTGGTGCTTGGCAACCAATTACCCTCAAGCTCTCACAGATATTGAATCGTCCAATCCGGCAATTGTAGCAAGTGCCACAAACCAGTGAGGGCAATACGGTAACTCTCTTACCGACTAACTCAGTCGATCCGTCCCCGCACTTGGCCACTGTACCCACAAACTCGTGACCTGGAACGATAGGGCAGGAAATAAAGGGATGCTTGCCATAATAGGCATGGACGTCAGATCCACAAATTCCAGCTTGAACCACTTTTATTAGAGCTTCATGTTCCCTTGGTTCGGGAGTTGGTGCCTCTTCTAAGACGAAATTTTCTGGTGTCTTTAGGTTTGCCTGTAACATGCTAATCTCTCCTTTTGCTCGTTATTGTCATCATGATTTCGAACTGGTCACACCACGTTCTGTTCCCCTATCCGGCGTACCGAACTACGATACTTGATCTCGGCCTTGAGAACCACACTTTCTGAGGAGGGATGCCCGTGGATTTGCTGCAGGAGCAGACTAGCCGCCAAAGTTCCCATGGTAAAGGCAGGTTGGACTATTGTAGTGATGGGCGGATCGTTCAACTCCATCCACTCCAGGTTGTCAAAGCCAATAAAACTCACATCATTCGGAATCGATAACCCCAGTTCACGCAGGGCACGCAAGACACCCAAAGAGGTCTTGTTGCTCGTAGCGACGATGGCTGTCGGTTTGTATTTCTTTAAAGCCACTTTTGTCGCTTCGTACGCCTCTGGTTCTCGGAAGTTGCCCTCTACGATGGGGCAGTTCTGTTTCTTCAGTCCTAACAGTTCGATGGCTTTGGTAAAACCCAGGGTACGAGTGCGTCCAGTATAGATGGGCTGGTACCCAGAAACCAAACAAATATTCTTATGTCCCGAATCCACCAGATGGTGGACAGCTTGGAAAATAATATCCTCGTTGTCAACAAGCACACTTTGGGCATTCAAAGATTCGTAATGGCGATCAAAGAACACCAAAGGTTTTCCACCAATGTTCTCATAAATCCGTTCACTGTTTGCGGCAGGAGCCACAATCAGGCCAGCAACTGACTCTTCGAGAAAGGAACGGACGGCGTCCAGTTCCAGTTCCCAGTCTTCATCTGTGTTGACTAGGTAAGTGAGATAACCATTGGATCGCAGTACACTCTCTATGCCATAGCAGACCGTGGCAAAGAACGGGTTGGAGAAGTCGGGGATAATAATCCCTACTCTTTTGAATCCCCTATCCTTAGGAAGCTTAAAGGGGTAGTTTAGATCTTGGGCTACTTTGAAGATCTGTTCTCGGAGCTGCGGGCTAACGCCAGACTTGTTCCTTAGCGCTCTGGATACAGTTGCTTGGGATATGCCTAGCGCCTTGGCAATGTCGCTTAAGTTTACTCGATCCATGGTGAAAGTCATCTCCAACTCTTAGATTGTCGCCTACAGTGGCGAACCGAAACACACAAGTAACGACTAGGTTAGGGCACGCTTCTTCTGCAAGCAGTCAAAGCCAACTGCGAGGGCCAGTACAATACCTTTAACGACCATTTGCATGTACGTACTGACGTTGAGTAACACCATACCATTCGTCAAAACGCCAATGATTAAAACACCAGCAATTACATTAGATATCTTGCCATAGCCACCTGCTACGGAAACACCGCCCAAGACCACACAGGTAATGACATCAAACTCGTAACCGTTACCTGCTGTAGGTTGTGCCGAGTTGGTTCGAGACAACATAACGATTCCAGCCAACCCCGCAAATAGACCTGATAGGGCATAGACCAAATACTTGATGGAACTTACCTTAATACCAGATAGTTTCGACGCTTCCTCGTTACCTCCTATGGCATAGAAGTAACGTCCGAAATAGGTTTTGTTCAAAATGAAAGAACCAATGGCAAAACAGACACTCATGATAATCACCGGAACGGGTACTGCTTTGACATAACCCTGGCCAATCACTTTAAAGCGGGGGTCGAAACCATAAATGGGTACCCCACCAGACAATAGATAAGCACAACCGGCAAATACAATCTGGGAAGCAAAGGTGGCAATAATGGCAGGCATTCTGATGGTGGCTACCATGAAGCCATTAAGGAGCCCAATGAATACCGAGAGTAATAGCGAGACAAGAACTGCACTCACCATACCGAAACCCATTTTCACCATTAAGTGCGCACATACTACGTTAACAATGGTAATAACCGAACCGGTGGATAGGTCGATACCACCAGTTAGGATGACAAACATCATGCCTACCGAGGCGATTCCATACATAGAAACCTGACGCATAATGATAAACAAATTTGAGGACGAAAGAAAGCGAGGAGACGCGAGCGAGAATCCGACCACAATTGCCAAGAAAACGGCCCAGATTGCTTTATCTTTGATATGATAGATGACCCTATCCTTCATCCCGTTTTTCTCTTTGACTTCAGATACAATACTGCTTTTCATTTTAAGCCTCCTGTACTCTCGATGCCAATCTCATAATCGCTTCTTGATCAAATTGGTCTCTCTGTAATTCTCCCGTAATGCGGCCTTCCGCCAAGACAATGATCCTGTCGGACATGCCCATAAGCTCCTCCATCTCTGAAGAAATCAGAATGATGGTCTTGCCGCTTTCCACCAAGCTGTTGATCAACTTGTAGATCTCGAACTTCGCTCCCACGTCGATACCACGCGTTGGTTCGTCGAAAATGATCAACTCAGAGTTCGCCGCAAGCCAACGCCCCAGAATCACCTTTTGTTGATTGCCACCACTTAAGTTCTTGACGCTTTGGTGAATAGTCGGTGTTTTGATCAACAGGCTCTCTTGATACGTGGTAGCGTTCTCCACTTCCTTCTTCGACTGAATGACTGACATGCGAGAGATCTTCTTGTAAATGGGCATATTAATGTTGTTCTTGACCGATATTTCCGCCAGAATCCCATGACGCTTGCGGTCCTCGGGTACTAGAGCAATCCCTAGGTCGATAGCCTGTCGTGGGTTCTTCGGGTTAATTTCCTTCCCCTTAAAGATGATCTTCCCGGAAGTCTTGTGCGCTGAACCAAAAATCAGTTGTCCAAGCTCTGTGCGGCCGGCGCCAACTAATCCTCCCAGCCCCAGAACTTCCCCTTTTCTAACCTTTAGATTTATATCTTCAGTGCCATTACCCGAGACGTTCTGTAGCTCAAGAACGATCTCTTCACTGTTGATCTTGACATCCCTTGGGGGGTAAGACTCTTTTAAGTCTCGCCCTACCATTAGCCGGATCAGCTCATCCACATTGGTTTCTGAGGTTATTAGGGTGTCAATGTATTCACCATCCCTCAAGACAACAATGCGGTCAGACAGGTACATTACCTCATCCAAACGATGAGAGATATAGATAATGGAAACACCTTGTGACTTCAGGAGTTGGCAAACCTTAAACATGCTTTCCACTTCTGAACTGGTCAATGGTGCAGACGGTTCATCCATGATGAGTACCTGGGCATCTTGTTTTACTGCTTTGGCTATCTCGATCATCTGCTGGTAGCCAACTGTTAGATCCCCCACCAAGGTTTTGGGGTTGATGTCGATATTTAACTGGGCAAAAGCTTTTTCTGCCTCTCTCTCCATGGCCTTCTTGTCAACCAAGATACCTCTTCGAATGGGATTGCCGAGAAATAAGTTCTCGGCCGCGGAGAGTTCCCGAACGCTGCTAAACTCTTGATATATGATTGCTATTCCGTTCTCAGCCGCTAACTGCGGGGTCATACTACTAAACTCTTTACCATTGATAACGATTTTCCCAGATGTGGGAACAACAGCGCCAGAGCAGGTTTTGATCAGAGTGGACTTTCCTGCACCATTCTCACCAATGAGAGCAAGAATTTCCCCTGGCTTGACACCCAACGATACGTCCTTGAGGGCGGTAACCCCTGGATACTCTTTGCGGATGTTCTTTAGCTGCAAAACGTAATTTTCACCCATGCTTCACACCACACCATTCTAATCTTAATTTGGGGCGATTTGAAAACCGCCCCAAATCCATCACTTGCATTTGTTAGTACAACTTATTTGTAGTCGGCGAGATACTCATCAACGTTGGAAGCGTCGATAGCGAGAAGTGGTCTAACTAGATTTTGCTCTGGGAAAACTTCGCCATTGAGAAGTCTCTCATAGAGAGAAACAACGGCTTGAGCTGTCTTCTTGTTGGAACCTTCGAATCCGACGGAAGCACGGCTTGCTTCGCCATTCTTAATGGCTTCGAGCTGTTGCTCAGTAGCGTCAGCAGAGAAGATACCCATGTTCGCAGGAATGTTGCCGCCGGTTGCGGACATAAATGCTACGTTAGCACCGATGTCGCCGCCTGCACCGATGGAACAAACAACACGGACGTCAGGATGAGCTTGGAGAATGGTCTCCATATTGGAGAGAGCCGATGCTGCATCAATAGCAGGTTGACGTGCCACGATGGTGTATTTTCCGCCTGCAATTTCCTCAAGAGCCTTCAGGATACCGTTTTCTCTCTCGAGAAGGATCGGGGTTTGAGGATAGTTCATGATAGCTACTTTTGCCTTGTTGTTAGCATCATAGTGCACGTTGATGAAGTCTGCTGCCAGTTTACCAATGGCATAACCAAGTTCGGTATTCTCGAGAATCCAGTTCAGATCTGTGTTCTCCATCTTGTCATCCCAGCACATTACTTTAATGCCAGCTTCGCGAGCTTGTCTTGTGTAGTCTTCGATTGCGTATGGATCGGAAGGATGAACCATGATCAGATCAACACCACTGGTGATGAAGTTCTCGATTTGTTGAATCTGAACAGCAGAGTTGTCATTGCAGCCAAGAATTGTGTACTCCCAACCCTTTTCCTTCATGATTTGCTCTACTTCGCCAAATACGCCTGCCCAATAGCTATTTTCGAGAGACTGAATTGTAATGCCGACTTTAAAGTTTGCTTGTGCTACTGCGTTAAATCCGAAAAGACCTACGATTGCCAATACGGCAATAACTGACAGAGCAATAAATCTTCTTTGCATTCTCTTTCCTCCTAAGTTTTTATACTGAACTCCCCTATAATTGTCTCTAAGCGTTGCATGCTCAATTTCAATTAAGGCCGGCCATTTCATTGAGCATGTTTTTGCCCTTCGATCCAATTATCTGTAGGAAGTTAAGCCTATCCTTCGGCAAATCCGCCAAACTGGAGATCTGCGAAGTCTACACGATCGTGAAGCAACCATCAATAATGAGGTCGGCGCCCGATGTGTAAGTGGAAGCATCCGACAACAAGTAGATAACTGCTCCAGCCAACTCTTCAGGTGTACCCATCCGTTTCATGGGTATGGATTCGATCCACAGTTTTTGATACTCAGGGTTTGAACCGGCGGTGATTGCAGTGCGTATATAGCCTGGGCTAATGGAGTTCACTCGGATTCCCTTGTCGACCCACTCCACTGCCAAAGATTTCGTTAAGTGTACAACAGCTGCTTTGGAAGCGTTGTAGGACGCTTGCCTTTGAGGAATGTTAACAATCGTAGCTGACATGGAAGCGGTATTGACAATATTCCCCGTCTTATTGTTATCAATCAAGAACTTTCCGAAGGCCCGGGCCATGTAGTAGACGCCATTGAGGTTAACGTCAATTACTCGCAACCAATCTTGTGGATCGCAGTCCAAAACCGACTTGTGGAGGCAAATACCGGCATTGTTAAACAGAAGATCCAAAGTGCCCATATCGGTTGCAGCTTGGGCAATGCACTGGTCCACCATCTCAGGTTTCGTCACGTCGCAAATATAGGCCTTAGCACGTACTCCATACTCTTGCCCGATTCTATCAGCTACTTCGGTGGCATCAGAGATATCAAAGATAACAATATCGGCTCCTGCATCAGCAATGTAAGCTGCTACTGTCTCTCCAATTCCTTGGTATCCGCCAGTAACAATGCACACTTTACCTTTGAGCGAGAAAATATCATTCTTCATGTGTTCAACCACATCCCTCTCACTTTTTGTAACCTTGATAACAATTACCTTAAATATAGCACCATAATACTGTAATGTCAACGAAGCCATGCAAATTTGCGCAAATTTTTTCTCGTTTTTGTTGCATGGAATAGCAAAACTGCTGGTGGCCGGAACAAGCCGCGTTATGGGAGTCAACCACACGAAAAAAGGAGAAGCACAAAAGGGATAAAGAACCGCATTCATCGATATTTCCAACATTTTCTTCTTTTGTTGGTAACGATCAGCTATCTGTCCTCAGTGGATCCAAAGAAAGCAAAAAGGAGGTTCATAAAGACGTAAAAGGGATGATTCTCACTATCGTTGTGACAAAACTCGGGTGTGTATGGCCGAACAAAAGGGAGCATTTTTGCGTAAATTTGCATAAAAAAGCACCTCCAACTACTGAATCTTGCATCCAGCAGTTGGGGTGCCCTTCTTGAGCGGCCTAAAGCTCTATTTCAGAGGACGGGTTCCGAATATTTGGATCTGTTTGGCCACAACCTCTCGCACACGGGATTTGGTGGTGGCAATCAAGTCAGGATAGCTCATGGGAGTCCCTGTAGCCAAGACCGCCCTTGCAGCTTGGACAGCCTCCAAGGAACATTCGGTGAAGAAGTTTATCTTGTTGATTCCTTTGGCAATGGCATTTTGGAAATCATCCTTACTCAAACCAGAACCGCCATGGAGCACTAAAGGAATCTCTACCTTTGAGCGAATTTCGGCCAGCAAGTCAAGATCAAGATGGGGTGTCCCCTTGTAGGGGCCATGGACAGTGCCGATGGCTACAGCTAGGGCGTGAACTCCCGTATCTTCCACAAAGGAAGAGGCCTGCTCCGGATCGGTGTAGACATTGGGATCGGGTTCGGTACCATCGGTTAAGTCCCCTTCTCCTCCAGCCACGTGTCCCAACTCAGCCTCTACACTGGCACCGTATTTTTGGGCCAGTTCCACCACCTGCCTGGTCAGAGATGCATTTTCTTCATACGGAAGACTCGAAGCATCAATCATTACAGATGAAAAGCCTACGTCTAGGCCCCGTCGAATGGAATCGAGACTTAAACCATGGTCCAAATGGAGGACTACTGGTGTCCGGAGCCCTTCAATGCGTTTGCGCAAAAAGGGAACAAAACTCTCTAGATGGACATAGCGAAAATGCGCCTCAGCTACACCTAGGATCACCGGGAGTCCCAGATTTTCGCTAACCTCCAGGATTGCCTCGGCCACGCTATGGTCTGCAGCATTAAACGAACCAACGGCATACTTTTCTGGTACAGCTTTTTTAAGCACCTCTTTAAGCGTCACTAATGCCATGAAAAAGCTCCTCTCGTGCAAATTGTTGTAAGGGGGTATTGGTCAAAAGCAAGGCAGATGATGAAAAACACTTGACCATTATCCAGCCTAAACCATTGCCCCTGCAAATACAAGTCGAAAACGCAGAAGGCCCCCATGTGGCAGAAGAACAAGCCCCGGCTTCAAATCGGTCACTTGATGACTTCAATTGTCCCAGTTGGCTCATAATAGTAGGTTGCAGTTTTTACGCTGTTCACCCTGGCTGTTACGCTCTTTTGCCTCTGATAATCGAAAACAAACCGGAAAACGAAGCCCCAAAAAGCACCCAAAGCGGTTTTCTCTCAGGTAGGATAGAAGTTCATCCACCTGCATTCCGTCGATTCCACCAGCGCCCTTGTTCCTCTTTACCTGTTTAAAGGCTTTGTTGAGATTATCTGGGGCTAGGATTCTCTCCATTAATCCCTCTGTCTGTTCGTTT
>JAAYNP010000069.1 GCA_012520795.1 Bacillota bacterium | reverse complement strand
GCACGCTATTTTGCCACCAACCCTGATCGGACCTGCCCTGTAGACGGCAGTGAGATTCCGGATTGTGCCGGCATGATGGGAGCTATTGAAGGTGTAACCGGAAAGCGACCGGAAATGATCTGCGGCAAACCTTCGCCCCAGATGCTGTCGGTTGCCTTGGAACGGCTGCAGCTGCCCATTGAGCAATGCCTGATGGTTGGCGATCGCCTGGAGACTGACATTCAAATGGGAATTGATCTGGGCATCGATACTGTGCTGGTGCTGACAGGCATTACCACCAGGGAAATGCTGCAGGCCAGCGCCGTCAAGCCCACTTACGTATTGGAGAGCATCGCCGGTTTCATGGAATGAATGCAAAAAGGACCTTGTAACGAGGTCCTTTTCTAATCTGCGGCTCCAAAAGCTACCTGCCGACAAAAATCTGTGTGGCATAGTACATGGTGCCGTATTTGACAATACCAACACCGACATGGGTGTAAGCCGACGAGAGGATATTGGCCCTGTGGCCGCTGCTGTTCATCAGGCCGTTATGAACCCTGGTCAGGCTTGCAGCTTTGGCCAGGTTTTCACCGGCAAGCTTGTACACCACACCAGCAGCATCCAACAGCGAATGGAATTGGGTCCTGGCGTAGTGGGCGACTTCGCCTGTCGAGGCCATCTCGTGACTTTTTTCCTTTGCCAAGCCAACCAAAGTCATATCTATCTGAAGAGGGCTCAAGCCTCTGGCTGTCCGTTCCTGGTTGATCAGATCAATCAACTGCTTCTCTTCGCTCGTCAGCGAACTGCTTGGTTTAGGAATATCTTTTGGTTTCGGCGCGATTGGCTGCAGTGGCTGTTGAGGGTTTGGCTGCGGCTGTTCCGGTTTGGGCTGTTCCGGTTCAGGCTGTTCCGGTTTAGGTTGTACCGGATTAGGTTGTACCGGATTAGGCTGTACCGGATTAGCGGGTGGATTTGGGTTAACATAACCAAGACCACTGTTATTCCAACTGCCCCAATATGAACTCCATGGGTTGGAACTGGAGCCGCTCCCGCTGCTGCTTCCGCTGCCGTCATTATAGCTTCCACTGTTATTATTGTTGTTATCATTACTGCTGCTGCCGTTATAGCTTGTCCACGAATTCTGCCAATAACTCCAAGAGTTTGCCTCTGAAACTAGGCTGATTGATGCAACTAACACCAAAACTAACAGTAGTATTGCATACCGCTTCAACGTTCTCACTCCTTCTATATATAATAATCTAGAACAATATTGTGTCCTAGACTATTATACCGTACAGGAGGAGTGATGCCAAAAGGTAATTATTTCCATTACAGCCCGTATGGTTCTTACAGCCGGGAGAGAATCTGCTGCCAGATTGTCCGCTTCTTCCCCTTCTCAGGCTGCTCCTTGCCCTTGACCTCTGCCTCTTTAGTTTTGGACTGGAATGCTGCCGGCGGATTAATTGCCTGCTCCAGCCTGGCAACTCTGGTTTTGACTTCCTGAAGCTGGGAAACACTGGCTTTTGCCCGCAAACCCGCCTCCAGCTGGTCAACTCGCTGCTTCAATGCCTCCAAACGAGGGCTTTCCTCTGTTTGCTTCTGACTCAGCCCTGTGCGCTCCCGCAGGTTTCGCACATCTTCCCGGACTGCCAAAACCCGCTGCGACAGAAGCTCAATTTTTTCCGCCTGTTTCGCGTATTCTGCAGCAGCCAACTCCTGCAACCTGTCCGCAAGCCTTGCTTCCACAGCCTCTGCCAAGCGGCCTTGTTCCTCCAGTACCTTTGTATACTGCTCCTTAAGGGACTGCCACTCAAGATGCAGTTGAAAGGCTTCCGTAAAGAACCGGCGCTCTGCTTCTTTGCGGGTTTGATCAACCTGCGCCTGATCCGGGGCTTTTTTTGCAATTTCCGGTTCAGCCGGAGGCACAATTTCCCTGGGAGCAGGATCCGCATGCTTTTGATTGTAAACCCGCAGCACGGCGCAGCCATAATTGTGGCTTTCGCCGGACAATACTGTCTGGTAACCGGATTGACATTGATCCAGCTCAAGCTGTTCAGCCGGGCTCCAATTTCGATCATAGCTTGTATACCAGAGCTTCCCTGACTGCATCCACATGATCCCAAACCGGCCTTGATCAAGCACAATGCCTGGTTGAAAGATGTCCTTGCTTATGGGGGAAAGGTCATATGGCTTGCTCCATGCAACATGCCGCACCACCGCTCTGAGCACCTTGCCCTGATCAAGATGGCTGATCCAGAAGGCCACCAACTCAGAACCTGAGGCATAGACTTGTGGGTGTTCAGCATATTCCCGGGCTATTGGCACGGCTCCGGTCCAGGTCCTTGTTTTCATGTCAGCCACCCGGTAAAACAATGTATCCTGTTCCTGGCTCAAGTACACAAGGTGCAGGGATTGGTCTGAGCCGAAGCATATTTGCCACTGCCCGGGGCTGCTTGAGATATTGCCTGTCACCCGCATGGGATCGCTCCATTCATTGGCCGCAAAAGAATGCTGAATCAAAGTCCAGACAGTCGGCCTGGGGCTCTGCTGCAGGTAGAAGAGGCAGGGTGTACCGGAGGAATCGGTGATCAGCCTTAAGCCCCGGATCGGCTGGTTTTCCATGGCGATCTCCTGGTACTGGAATTGGGTGCTTCCATTTCCATACCAGTGCAGAATTGTATTCTGTTTTGACAGGGCTGCGGTATGGATCGTATCTCGGCTGATGGTTACTGTACACTCCGCTACTGCGTCGGGGTACAGGACCACCACACTTTCGCCCTGCAGAGTCAAGGCCTCGTCAGTTTTGACAAGCGCCTGGTACCTTGGATGAACGAGCCTGATGCGCATGCTAACCCTCCTTTCTCTGTAAATCTATGCCCTGTGAAATTAAAATACGACTTTTTTGGAGAAATCTTCACCACTCACAGCCATCTGCATAAGATGATCTCAGAGAAAGGAGGGTTCACTTTAATGTCTTTTGGATGTTATGAGCCTGATTTTGAGCGTGAATGCATCCTAGTGAACAAAGTATACAATGAATGCACCATTATTGACTGCCCGACATACCGTATCCCAATACCCAACGGGTATCCGCCGGCGGTAAACGTGGTGGATTGCGAAGTGACCAATATTGAAACCATGGGAGCCATCATTGGTGCCGGCGAACTCAGTGTCACCGTAAATTTTGTGCTTAATATCGAGTATGACAGCAATGGCGAAACACAATTCATTCAGCAGACAGCCCAGTTTAGAAGAAGAAGAGTTCTGTTGGAAGGCGCACTGCCCGGTATGGACGTAATCATTCTGCCCCTGATCCAATGCATCTCCTGTACTCCTGTTGACGGCGGAACAGCCATCGAATGTGATGTGGGCGTTTACATTGTTGTCAAGGTCGTTTCTCTGGTGCAGCTTGAAGTGTTTGCGAGGTTCTGCCCAGAACCCCCAGAGTGTGAAGCCTTTGAACCCCTTGGATGCCCTGAATGGTTTGAGCTGGCACGATCAGGAGCCTTTTGGCCACCCTTCCCACCCCAACCTCCTAGAAATAACACTTAAATCTGTTATGGTAGGGGATATAATCCAGCATCCACATCCAAGGGTGCTGGATTTCCTTTTACCGTGGAGGGACTCTATGCGCATTCTAGTTCTAACCCGGTTTTATCTTAATGGGCAGACAACTCATGTCTTGTCTCTTTGCTCCCAACTGAGCAGATTTGGCCATCAGCCCTACCTGGCAATGGCCAATTTTCACCATCCCGCATATTATCAATGGCTCAGATCGAACAAAATTCAATTCACAGCCAACACATCCTTCCAAGCCCTGGATCAACTGGCCGCCAAGCACCGGTTTGAACTGGTCCATACCCATTCATCCCACACCCTGGATCTGGCTCTGGAACTTGGGCGGAAACACCAAATCCCTGTTGTGGCCACCTGCCACTATTTGGACTTCCAACCTCTGGCAAAACTATGCGAGGCCGACAGAATCATCAGCATCAGCCGGGAAATGCAGGAAACCTTGGCCCTGCCCGTGCAAAAAACGACAACCATCGAAAACGGGGTTAACACAACCGGGTTCAAGCCAAGGCTTTGGCAAAAGCAGGCTCCGGATCAGCCTTTGGCGCTAATCGTAACCCGGATGACCGACCGGAAGGAGCCGGGTTATGCGGAGCTGGTACAAGCTTTGCGCAAAAAGGGATGGAGAATCAAATCAGTGGGAAACTGGCGCCCCATATCTTTAGGATTGGCATATTGCGGCTGGCAGATTGAACTGGGCGAAGAGTATCAAAAGGCAGATCTTGTGATTGGCACCGGTAGGGCAATCCGGGAAGGGATGGCTGCAGGGGCTGCCGCCCTTGTGTTGGGTGACTATTTGGATGGGATTGTCACTGAGGAAAATGTGGAACTGCTTCGGCGCTTTAACTTCAGCAGCAGGGCCAGCAGGCAGGTTCCAGATCAGGAGAATATCGCTTCAGAACTTGATAAGCTTACCGAAAACCGTCTAAGGCAGCTGCAGGAATTCAGCTTTCATTATGCCCAGAAACATTTCTCGGAAGAGGATATGGCTAAAGCTGTTGTTGAAGTATATCAATCCTGCTTGGCATAACCGATTCTTTCCAGCAGCCACTGTTCTTTTGCATCTGAAACCTTAATCAAATCATCCAACGGAGCATCAGCCTGCAGACGGTGGAACAGGCCTTTTAACAAGGCCACGTTGTCATGGATTTCCGCCACAATAAAATAAATGTCGCCCGAGTAGGATCTCCGCACAACAATCGACCCCTTGGCAACATCCATTTGGACCAGCTCCTTGTTTTAATACTGATACTACAACTTATGCAGCTTAAAGGAAAAAGTAACATTATGTCCAATTATAGAAGTGGAGGTGTCCTCAATGAAGCTGATCATTGTGGTTGTCGAAGATGATGACGCCCCGGCCTTGATCCGCGAGTTATCCACTCATGGCTACAGTTCAACCAAACTTGCCAGCACCGGAGGGTTCCTGCTCCACGGCAACACCACGCTTTTGGTGGGTGTGGATGACAGCCAGGTGGATCCGGTTATCGATTTGATTCGCAAAATATGTGTGCGCCGTAAAAAGATTATTCTTCATGCGACGCCTGAAATACCAACCTCAATCCAACTGCCGATCGAGATTGAAGTCGGCGGTGCGATTGTCTTTGTGGTTGACGTCTCCGGCTTTTACAAAATGTGAGCTACTAAAGCCAGCGTATTGACGGTTGCGTGCGCAGCCATGGTGGATACCAGGTTGTTGCTTTTGACAAACAAAACACCCAAGATGATTCCGCTTACCAGTACAGGAATGAACTGGACCAAGTAGAAATGGACACCGGCAAAAGCAAGAGCGCCAAGAAACACCGCCCACTTGGTCGGCATCACATGGCAAAACGCTTTAAGGATTGCGCCGCGGAAAAACAGTTCTTCACTGACAGATGCCCCGATTGTGATCGATACTGCAGCTAACCAAAACTTAGCTGCATTTTTGATACTTAAGAGCATCTGGACTCCGGTTTGCTCCCGCATCAGCCACTGCTGCACCTGCACCTCTGAAAAAACCAGGCGCAAGCAGCTGATAGTTGTCAAATTGATCAGAACGATTGCAGCAAACAGGCCCACCCCGATAAGGACCCCTTTGCCAAGGTCCTTCCTATCCCAGCGTAAAACCGAAGCTTGCCGCACAGCCTGCAGGCTGCCGCAGATCAGCCACAGCTGCTGCATGAGCATCCAGAGCAACAACTGCTCTCCTGATTCGATCGCCACTGCTGACCGGGCAGCAATCATGGCCATCCAGCCAAGAGTCACAATCACAAGCCAGCGTCTATCAACCATGGAATCACCTCTCTCCGGCTGCTGCGTGGCTAAAACCGATAATTCGGCGCTTCTTTGGTAATCTGAACTGAATGGGGATGGCTTTCGCTCATTCCTGCCGGAGTTATGCGGACAAACCGTGCAGTTTCCTGAAGAGTCCTGATATCAGGCGCACCGCAGTACCCCATTCCTGATCGAAGACCGCCGATCAATTGAAATACCGTTTCAGCCACACTGCCTTTATAGGGTACCCGGCCTTCAATCCCTTCCGGGACCAGTTTGGAGCTGTCTTCCTGGAAGTAGCGGTCCTTGCTGCCGGCCTTCATGGCACCAATCGAACCCATACCCCGGTATACCTTGTAGCTTCTGCCTTGATAAATCTCGATTTCGCCGGGCGCTTCTTCGGTGCCCGCCATGATACTGCCCAGCATCACCACATCGGCGCCTACAGCCAGCGCTTTAACGATGTCTCCGGAAAAACGGATGCCGCCGTCGGCGATCACCGAGATTCCGTGTTCCCTGGCAACCCGGGCACAGTCCCAAACCGCTGTCAACTGGGGCACTCCTACGCCTGATATGACTCTGGTGGTACAAATTGAGCCTGGCCCGATACCAACCTTGATGGCATCGGCTCCGGCTGAAATCAGAGCTTCTGCAGCCTCCGCCGTGGCGATATTGCCGGAAATGATACCTACCTTGTCCCCGAATTCCTGTTTCAACAAGGCTGTGGTCTCAATTACCCGCCGAGAATGCCCGTGAGCAGTATCAATCACCAGGGCATCCACTCCGGCACGAACCAGTTCCGCCGCTCTTTCCATCACATCCGGGCCAACACCGACGGCAGCTGCCACTCTTAAACGGCCGTGGCTGTCCTTGGCCGAGTTGGGATACTTCCTTGCCTTTTCAATGTCTTTTATGGTAATTAATCCCTTGAGCCGGTAGTTTTCATCAACCAACGGCAGCTTCTCGATACGGTGCTTGTGCAAAATCCGCTTGGCCTCTTCCAAAGTGGTGTTTTCCGGAGCGGTGACCAGGTTGTCTTTGGTCATCACGGCACCGATGGGCTGATCATAATTCTCTTCAAACTTAAGGTCGCGGTTGGTCAAGATACCGACCAGCCTGTGGTCCTGGTCCACAATCGGCACCCCGGAAATGTGGTAGCGGGCCATCAGCTCCAAAGCGTCGGAAATGCGGTGTTCCGGAGAAAGATAAATTGGATCGACTATGATGCCGCTTTCAGAACGTTTCACCTTGTCGACTTCTCCTGCCTGATCCTCTATTGACAGGTTTTTGTGAATCACACCGATACCGCCTTCACGGGCAATGGCTATGGCCATCCTGCCTTCAGTAACAGTATCCATCCCGGCGCTGGCAATAGGAATGTTCAACTTGATCTTCTTGGTTATTCTGGTGGATGTGTCCACCTGTCCAGGGAGCACGTTGGAAGCGGCAGGGAGCAGCAGCACATCATCGAAAGTCAGCCCTTCCTTGCCAAACTTGGTATCAAAATCCATTGGACCAATCCTTTCCTTAATGCTTTTTTATTGATGCATATTTTACCATAATATGATTAAAAGGCAATACCTGATTCGGGATTCCTGTAGTTATTCTGTGATAATGTCATGTTGGATTAATTCTGGTAAAATGTCACCTATGAGAGAGGAGATATTCAACATGACTCCACAGGAAATGAAGAAACTGAGAGTCATCGATCAAACTATCGCTG
>JAAYNP010000068.1 GCA_012520795.1 Bacillota bacterium | reverse complement strand
TTATCCTTCGCGACTCACCATAATAGTACCCGCTACAGTTAACAGCAATCGTCTTGGGGAACTCTACTCCTGGTACCCCCTGATAAATCAACTCTGTCAAACTTTTAGCCTCGTCGTGATTTAATATGGCTAAGCAGTATGAAATAACCACTTTTGGGACATCCTAACGGTAGAATATTTTACCGTCAGGAGGCCTGCAAATATGCACGCAACAAGAGAGCACGTCGTTGGGTTATTTCAATCAGCCTTAGGAATAGAAGAACCATGGTACGTTTCGGAATACCAGTTTGACTCCGAAAGCGGCAGATTGGGTTTGAACATTGACTTTCGCAAAGGTAGCAGATTCATCTGTCCGGTATGCGGGGCGGAAGGAGCTGAACCCTACGATACCAAGGAGCGCACATGGCGTCACCTAAACTTCTTTCAGCATCAGACCAGCTTAACCGCCCGAATTCCTAGAGTACAATGCATTGCGCCAAGCTGTGGCATGGTCAAGACGGTCAACCCTCCGTGGGCCGCCCAAGGCAGTCATTTTACAATGCTTTTCGAGGCCTTCATCATGGTTCTCGCTGCAGAGATGCCGGTTAAAGCAATCGCAGATATGGTCGGTGAGTATGACCAAAGGATCTGGAAGATCATTGACCGCAATGTGGAAGAAGCCCTTGCCAAGGAAGATTATTCAAACGTCGCCCAGATTGGCATCGATGAAACATCCAGTAAGCGTGGCCATAACTACATTACAGTCGTGGTTGACCTTGATCAGCGCAAAGCTATTTTCGCCACCGAAGGGAAAGACGCCTCTACAGTCGATCGGTTCGCGGATCATCTTATCAAACACAAGGGAGACCCCAAAAACATCAAGGCCGTCAGTAGCGATATGTCTCTAGCCTTCATCTCTGGCATTACCAAGAACTTCCCCGATGCTGACTTGGTCTTTGACCGATTTCACATCATGAAACTCATGGGAGATGCTGTTGACAACGTTCGAAGAGAAGAATCAAAAGAGACAGATGCCTTAAAAAAGACTCGTTATCTATGGCTTTCCAATCCGAAAAATCTCAATGCTGATCAAACAGAGAAGCTTTCGAGTTTGACAAAGCTAAACCTCAAAACAGCCAGAGCCTATCGCCTTAAGCTAGCACTAGCCGAGTTCTTTGAGCAGGAAGATTACTCCTCTGCCGAGGCCCACCTCAAATCCTGGTATTATTGGGCCACCCATAGCCGTCTGGAGCCAATAATTAAAGCCGCCAAGACGATTAAGAAGCACTGGGAAGGGGTTATGGCATGGTACATCAAACCAATTAATAACGGTATCTTGGAGGGCTTCAACAGCCTCATCCAAGCAGCTAAAGCACGAGCACGAGGTTATAGGACCACCAAAAACCTGATCACCATGGTCTACCTAGTTGCCGGCAAGCTAAACTTCGACCTTGAAAGGGTTTATCTGGAGGCTATGCAAAAAGCATCAAAACCTGCATCAACAGCCTAAGCAAAGCCGTTTATCTAAGACCCTTTACGTGGGGTTTGGGTCCATGTTAGCCTTGTCAAGCCCATCCTTCGAAAACATGGTCCCAGGGGCCCCCATGTAAAGGGCGGCGGCTTTCACGGCCCGCATAAAAAAGGGGTAACATCTAGCAACAATACAGGCGCAAATTTGCACTCTATAACCGCCTAGAAAAAATTGCCTTACCCACACAAAGTCACGATGAGCCTGTTTTTTGGACACAAGGTGTGGAAATAGCCTAAAACGAGCTGATATTGTATAAGTATTAATGAGTAG
>JAAYNP010000067.1 GCA_012520795.1 Bacillota bacterium | reverse complement strand
TTCGGTGCTAAATTTGTTGCCGTCACGGTGACGGGGGACACGTAAATCTAGCGTTCCCACCCGGGTTGTAAGCCCTCGATCGTAGAAGCCATTGCGGTATACGGTTCTTTCTTCAGTGCGCTCATAGGGTTCAGCACCTATTTGCTCTGTAGATTGAGCTAAAAGTATCTGGTTGAAGATTTTCTCCAACATTTTGGAAAATACTTCCTTCCCATTTGATAAAAATAATCCGTGCAAAAGTTCTTCGGTTATAGTAATATTAAACTGAGCCATGGTTCATCCTCCTCGGTTTTGTATTTGTTAGCAACTATATTTTACCGAGGTATGAGCCTTGGCTCAACTTCTTTTTACACCATTATATAGACTTAATCTGAATTTGTGATTACTTATATAGATCCATATTTCAGATAAAATTTACAAAAACTAAACTTGCCTTTATCTGCAGCCTGTGCTACTATTTGGCTTAAATAAACCAAATATTGAATACTCTTATCCAGAGAGGCTGAGGGACTGGCCCGATGACGCCCGGCAACCGGCGGTCTTTTGACTGAGAAGGTGCCAATTCCAGCAAAGCCATGTCGCTTTGGAAGATGAGAGGTGGCGAAAACCGATTACCAGATGCCTCTCCATCCAAGGAGAGGCTTTTTGTTTACCCCATATCTCGCATCAAAGGAGGAACATCATGAAAAAGAACCTTGGATTTGACACACTGCAGGTACACGGAGGCGCCGCTCCCGATCCAACCACCGGATCCCGGGCAGTGCCGATCTACCAGACGACTTCCTACGTCTTTCAAGACGCAGATCATGCCGCCAGGCTGTTTGCTTTGGAAGAACCGGGCGATATCTATACCAGAATTTCGAATCCCACCATCGATGTCTTTGAAAAGAGAATGGCTCTGCTGGAAGGGGGAGTAGGGGCATTGGCTGCGGCCTCCGGTTCCGCAGCCATCCTGTATGCGGTTTTGAATATCGCCAGCTGCGGTGATGAGATTGTCTCCGCCAGCACCATCTACGGCGGTACATATAACCTGTTTGCTGCCACCCTGGCCAAACTTGGGATCAAAACAGTTTTTGTTGATCCGGATGATTCGGGCAACTTCGCCGACGCAATCACTGATAGGACAAAAGCTGTGTTTGTGGAGACCATCGGCAATCCTGAAGCGAATGTTGTTGACCTTCAGGCGGTGGCGGAAGCCGCCCATGCGCACAACATCCCCCTGATTGTGGACAATACCTTTGCCACACCTTATTTGTGCCGCCCAATTGAACACGGCGCTGATCTAGTTGTACATTCTGCCACCAAATACATTGGCGGCCACGGTACTTCAATCGGCGGTGCGCTTGTCGATTCCGGAAATTTCGACTGGGAATCAAGCGGCAAATACCCGGGGCTTACTGAACCGGATCCCTCTTACCATGGGCTTCGCTACACCGAATCCTTCGGGAGGGCTGCGTATATTGTCAAGGCCAGGGCACAGCTTTTGCGGGATACAGGAGCCTGCTTAAGCCCTTTCAATGCTTTTTTGTTTATCCAAGGTTTAGAAACCCTTTCTCTGAGGATGGAGAAGCATGTGGCCAATGCCAAAAAGATCGCCGAGTTCTTGTGCGGCCATCCCAATGTTGCCTGGGTGAAGTACCCCAGCCTTGAAGGCAGCAAGTATTATGATTTGGCCCAAAAATACCTGCCGAAGGGTGCCGGTTCCATTTTCTCCTTTGGCATCAAGGGCGGGTTGGAGTCGGGGAAGAAGTTTGTGGAAAACTTGGAGCTCTTCTCCTTCTTGGCCAATGTGGGGGATACCAAGTCCTTGGTCATTCAGCCGGCCAGCACAACCCATGCGCAGCTGTCGGAAGCGGAACAGCGGGCCACCGGCGTGACACCGGATATGATCCGTTTGTCCATCGGCATTGAAGATGCGGAGGATTTGATCGCCGATCTGGATCAGGCTTTGACCAAAAGCGGAAGCTAGATCGAATCGAAGGATTGGAAAGGGGGCAATACGGTATGCCAGTCAAGGTTCCCAACGATTTGCCGGCGAAGTATGTCCTCAAGCGGGAAGGCATTTTCGTCATGGATGAGAGCAGGGCGCTCAGCCAGGATATCCGCCCTTTGAAGATCATTATCTTGAATCTGATGCCCACGAAGATAGAAACCGAAATTCAGCTGCTGCGCCTAATAGGCAACAATCCATTGCAGGCGGAAATAGTCCTGCTTCATCCCGAGACTTATCAAGCGAAGAATACGCCTGCGGAATACCTGTCCCGGTTTTACAAAACGTTCAGCGCCATCAAGAACGAGCGCTTTGACGGGATGATCATTACCGGGGCTCCCGTTGAGCAGATGGAGTTTGAAGAAGTGGCCTATTGGGATGAGTTGACTCAAATCATGGAGTGGTCCAAGAAGAACGTCACTTCCGTCCTGCACATCTGCTGGGGGGCTCAGGCCGGGCTCTACCACCACTACCGGATCCCGAAGTATCAGCTTCCGGCAAAGCAATTCGGTGTCTTCAGCCATTATGCGTTGCGTCCCAACGTTCCGCTGCTTCGCGGTTTTGACGATCGCTTTTTCATGCCCCATTCCCGGCACACGGAAATCCGGCGGAAGGATATCGAGAAAGTCGAGGACTTGGAGATTCTTGCCGAATCGGAGGAAGTGGGTGTGTGCATTGTGGCCGACAAGTACGGAAGCCAAATTTTCGTCACCGGCCATGCCGAATACGATCCCCATACGCTGCAGAACGAGTATCAGCGGGATGCGAGCAAGGGGCTGCCGATCGAGATTCCCAAGAACTATTACCCACAGGATGATCCCAATCGGCTGCCGCTGGTGCTGTGGCGCAGCCATGCCAATCTTTTGTTTTCCAACTGGCTTAATTACTATGTGTACCAGGTGACTCCCTACGATTTGGACAATTTGGTGCGGTGATATTCTGTTTAAAGGAATTATTCGAAAATATCGGTAAAAACAATAAAAACCGCTTTATCCAAGTTGTGTGAGAAACATACAAAAGCGATGTGAAGAAGGGGGCTGCTTACATGAAAAAGAGCAACAGTGGTTTTGTTGTATTGATTGTGCTGTCCATGGTATTGACCGCTTGTGTGGGAGGAGCAAAGAAGTCTACTCTGTATCAGGACAAGTTGTTGATAGCAATGGAGTCGGAATACCTGATGTGAAACTAAACTTCAGCGGCGGCTTAGGTGTTGCTGTAACAGATATAATCAGGAAAGTTTATAAACTGTAGTTGTCACGATTGGCCATGGAACAGTGGATCAGGAAGTTATGGTAAAAGTAGAAAGTGTCAAAGAATATGAACAGCTGTTCCGGATATGGACTGGGCTTTCAGCCACTGGGAGGGCGATCTGAACGGCAGCGTCAATCGGGCTGCTTTCCGCAACCCATGCGTCGAAGGTGCCGATTGGAGTATCGACTTTCTCTTGTCCAGTCACAATACCACCCATGAGATCGGCCCCGATATCCAGAGGCGCCTGCAAGGCCAGTTTTGGATTATCATCTTCATCCCACTCGAAGTAGCGATAGTCAGGTAACTTCACATATTGGAAGAAGCTTACGCGTTCTCCTGATTCATCCAACCTGAACGTTGACTTCATTTCATAAACAGTTTGGTCCTCCTTGATTTCTAAATTAATCACATCAAGGGTTCCCTCACCTTGATCCTCCATAGTGGATCCACCAGGTTCTTCAAATCTACTTGTAACTTGATAAACCCAAGCTGCACTAGGTGCCAACTCCATATAGTCCCTCCCTCGGAAAACACTGCTGTTACATTTTTGTCGCTGTCCAAAACGATGAGGACATATTAATCAAATTTGTTCCGTACATTGGTCTGGTCTACGCAAACTCGGTTACGAATTATTACCATGGTATAGAATATTTGACCATGGAATTGATCGATTATTCACGAGATGGGATATAGTATACGCAGCCATATTATAATAATGATCATATATTGACACCCGCTGAATATGTGTGCTACAATTAGACCAGGTGGTTTAGACTGCCTGGTCTAATTGCGCTTTACTCTCATCCACGAGGTGTTACGATTGAAAAACCGCACTTTCGACTACAATGCCCTCATAGGTGAAAGCAATCCGCTCTTGCGCTACCCAGAGCTTAAAGAAGCGGCGATCGATGAGTTCGCCGCAAAGCGGTATGACGATGCGTCTCTCAATGATATCCTCAAGAAAGCAGGCATAAGCAAAGGCAGCTTCTATCACCATTTCGGCGGGAAATTCGGGCTATATGCGGCCGTGATGGACATCGTTACCCAGAAGAAGCTGTCCTACTTCTATCCGCTTATGCAGGAGAAACTTGATACCACAGATTTTTTCGGCACCCTTAAAGTTGCTATAAAAGCAACCACTGAGTTCATGCTGGACGATGAGCGGATGCAGCATCTCTCCAGCAGGCTAATGGAGGAAGATGACGGTTTCCGCAGCCGCTTGTTCGGCATTTTTGGCGTAAACTATTACGAATCCTTTAACGAATGGGTTTACCAAGCTGTGCAGTCAGGGCAGATAGACAGCCGCTACCCCCCTGGATTTGTGGTGAAACTGATCGAGGTTACGTTTGCAAATATCCATAAACTGGTTTCGTCTGGAGAACCCGAATATCTGCTTGAGACCGCCATCCAGGTAATTGACGTTGTCCAATATGGGATATCCCGGAAGCACCCGGCTTCCGATCAGCATCAGGATCGAAGGCAGCTTTAAAAGCTAAAGAAAGGAGAAAGGTCATGGGAACAGCCTTCAGTGTCAAAGGCCTGCACTTCCGCTATCCGTCTTCCAGCGGCGATGTGATCAAGGGCATTTCCTTTGATGTGCTGGAAGGTGAAATATTCGGGCTTTTAGGCCCGTCCGGTGCAGGAAAATCCACTATGCAGAAAATACTGGTGAAATTGCTCGAGGATTACAGGGGCAGCATCCGGTATTTTGGGCAGGATTTGAAGGCTATGAACCATTCTTTCTATGAAGAGATTGGTGTTGGCTTTGAGGTACCGGTGCATTTTACAAAACTTACAGCCCTGGAGAACATGCAGTTTTTTGCCGGCTTCTACAAGAGCACCGCCAATATCCAGGAACTGATGGAAAGGGTGGGGCTTTGGGAATATCGTAATATGAGGGTTGGTGAATACTCCAAGGGGATGAAGGTGCGCTTAAACTTCGTCCGAGCCATGCTCAACAACCCCCAGGTCTTGTTCCTTGATGAAGTAACCAACGGTCTTGATCCTAAGAATGCACGGATAATCAAGGATATGATTGCTGAATACAGAGATATAGGCGGCACGGTGTTTTTGACCACCCACCTGATGAACGATGTGGAGCAGCTTTGCGACCGGGTAGCCTTTTGTGTTGAGGGTGAACTTGTTGAGATTTCCACGCCAAGGGATCTGAAATTGAAATACGGCAAGCGGGAAGTCAAGGTTGAGTACCGGGACAACGGAGTTTTGACCAGCGCTGTCTTTCCCCTGGATGGGATCGGGTTTAACGAAGATTTCCACAATCTCTTGAAGACTGCAAACATCGAGACTATCCACAGCGGAGAGACAACGATGGAAGAGATCTTCATTATTGTGACAGGAGTGGAGCTCCATGAACAAGCTGGCCAGATTGATTAAGGGTGAATTTAACAGGCTGCTGAAGTACAAGATCCTCCCTGTAAGCCTGGTTACGGCAGTTATCTGGATCGGGTTGTTTTTATTCATCTCCGCCGAGGAAGCCCGGGAAATTGCTCCGCTGGTAATCTTTGTCGATGTCGCGGCCATGTCGATCCTGCTTCTTGGTGCATCCCACCACCTTGAAAAGCAGGACGGTACAATTCGGACCATGATGGTGATGCCTGTATCCATGGGGCAAATCCTTACAGCCAAAACCATTGCCTCCATGGCGCTTGCCCTGGAGTCAGCTGTGGTTACCGCTGCTGCGTTGTATATAATCCATAGAGTTACCTTCAACTATTTTCTGCTGCTCTTGTTTGTAGTCATTGCCGGTGCAGCTCATGCAGCTATTGGTTTTATCCTTTCCTTAAACAGCAGAGACTTCACGACCATGCTTGGTATGCTGATGCTGTACATGCTTGTCTTCGTCATGCCCTCAATATTCTTAAGCCTTGGCATTATTGATGCCAAGTACGAGTTTCTGTTCATGATTTCACCGTCCCATTCAGCCAGCCATCTCATCTCATCCGCCGTAACTGGGGAGTACCAGTTTGGCATGGCCGTTGGCGGATGTATCTATCTTGCAGTTCTAGCCGCAGTGCTTCTCAGATTTGCGGTTTATCCCGAATTCAAGGACAACGCGGCAAGGGGGTAATAGTGTGGGCAAATACCTGTCTTTATTCAGGTATGAGGTCAAAACCATTATTCGTGATCCGATTAATATTTATATGTGTTTGTTTCCGATCATCATCTTGGCCTTGTCGTCCTTTGTCTTTCCCATGATTTTTGAGTCAATAGTTCCCATGCAGGAAACCGTGCTCAAGGTGACAATGCTGCTTCTGATTGTGATCATCCTGGCATTTGGGCCTTTTTTCCTGGCGGCCATGGCTGCCTTTCTCCTGCTGGACCACAAGGATGAATCCACGCTGAGTACCATTGCCGTCACCCCTGTGGGGGCTTCCGGTTATCTCAGGTTCAAAATGGCCTATATCTACCTGATGTCAGTTGTGGGGGTTGTTGTGATCCTTGTTGGTACGAAGCTTCTGGCCGGCGACAAATATTCGATCATGGGCGTCTCGGTTTTTAACAGCATAGGCTTGGGGCACATTATTGCCTTTGCGGCGGTCAACAGCCTGTTCACCCCGGCTTTGGCCTTGCTTCAGGGAGCCTTTGCCAAAAACAAGGTGGAAGGTTTTGCCATGATCAAGGGCACAGGGATGCTGGCGCTTGTCCCTGCATTGATGGTTTTGGAAACATTCCAGGGAAGGCTGCAGTATGTGTTGGGGATCTTTCCCAACTTCTGGGCAATCAAAGGCATGCTGGTCAAGTTTATGCCAATAACCATGAGTGCCGATTTGAGCTACTCGGTGTACTTGCTGATTGGAGCGGCGTATAACCTGTTGTTGTTGGCCGCAGCCTACAGGCTGTTCTTGAGAAGAGCGGACTATTAGGGCGTGCCCGGGCTATGCAAAATGAGGGAGGCTTCAATCCATGAGAAAGTCTACAGCGCTGATTGTCACTTCTATCATACTTCCACTGCTGCTTGCTGCCAGTGCAGCGGCAAACAGCACGTCCAACGCACCAGCCAGCTTCACCAAGAAAGACCTCGATGCAGGCTATGATGCTGTCAATGCCGCAGCGATCACCCTCAGCGCCGATGGGATCAGCGTCACAGGTTCCGGTGCGGTGGCCGCCGGCAGAGCTGTAATTATAAACGCTGCCGGCACCTATCTAATCCAGGGTACACTGCCCGATGGGAAGCTGCTCGTCAATGCTGGTGACAACGATGATGTGCAGATTGTCCTAAATGGTGTCAATCTGACATCATCCACGGCTGCGGCAGTTTATGTACTAAATGCCGACAAGGTGCTCCTTACCCTGGCCCCGGAGACGGTCAACGTTATAACCGACGGCCCTGCACCGGCAGGTGAACTTGATGCAGATGATGTCAATGCCGCCATTTTCAGCAGGGATGATCTGACTATCAATGGCACAGGGGTTCTGATTGTCAACGGCAGCTACCGCCACGGCATTGTCAGCAAAGATGATTTGAAAATAGCTGCCGGTACGGTGGAAGTCACCGCTGTGGGAGATGGGATTAAAGGCCGGGACATGATTGCAGTCAAGGCCGGCCGGATTATTGTCAATGCGCAGCAGGATGGAATGCAGTCCAACAACGATGTCGATCCCGGCAGAGGTTTCATATATTTCGAAGATGGCGTTATTGACATTACCGCTGGATTGGATGGAATCCAGGCGGAAACTAATATATACATTAAGGGCGGGTCGCTCACGATCAAATCCGGCGGGGGCAGTGCAGTTTCCAGCAATCTCCCAACATGGGGCATGTGGGGGAGAGAGATGTGGATGCCGGCAAGTCAAGCAGGCGCACAGGATTCTCCCAGTGCCAAAGGGTTAAAAGCCGGGGAGAGCATAGTAATCGACGAAGGCAGTATTGACATTGATTCATCGGACGATGCCATCCAAGCCAATGATCAGATCTTGATTAACGGAGGTTCCATCAGGATCAGTTCCGGTGATGATGCAATTCATGCCGACTCCGGCCTGATCATCAATAATGGCGGCATCAGTATTTCAAGCTGCTATGAAGGGTTGGAAAGTACATCCATCACAATTAACGGCGGGACTATTCGGGTTGTTGGAGCGCGGGATGACGGTATTAATGCAGCCGGAGGAGTGGATGAATCGGCGCTTCGCGGCCGGGTTGGTCAGAACCGGTTTAGATCTGAAGCATATGGCGAAATGATTATTAACGGAGGTTATGTTTTTGTCAGCGCCGAGGGCGATGGGATCGACTGCAATGGTGATATCACCATGACTGGCGGTACGGTGATTGTTCATGGCCCCACGGGTTTTGGCAACAGCGCTTTGGATTACAACAGAAGTTTCATCATTGATGGTGGGCTGGTAGTAGCGGCCGGGAGTGCCGGGATGGCCATGGCGCCAAGTGCCGGATCAAGCCAGCAGTCGCTGATGATCACCTTTAGCAACGTCCCTGCCCGCGAGCTGGTGCATATTGCCTCAAGTGACAATGAACCGATCATCACATTCCGATCCAGCAAGGCTTATCAATCGCTGGTGGTGTCTTCGCCGTTGATCGAGACTGGGCAGAGTTATGCTGTCTACCGCGGCGGCAGCCACAGCGGCATAGAAATGGACGGGCTGTTTGTTGATGGTGAATACGCTCCAGGCATGCAGATTGGCACGGTAAGTGTCAGCCAAGCCCGGGGTGCATGGCCGGGTCAAGGCCCTGGAGCGGGCCAGCCATGGCAGCCGGGGCAGCAAGCGCCCTGGGGCATGCCGGTGCAGCCGCCGCGGCCTTGATTGCCAAATTGCAGAGTAAAGTTGTTCTTGACAGCCAGTTATATATATGTAATAATCTGCGCAGGTTCATATTTTATATTTTCTAAACGATTATAGGGCAATAGTTTACCTAAATAACATATTTTGTGAGGAAAACTGGCTTTTGCGGGGATAAGGAGGGTGATCAGTTGCGCGTACGGCCGGCCACGGACGCCGATAATGAAAAACTGATTGCGATTGAAAAACTAACACCTCAGGGTGGACAGATTCGATTGGTCAGCGAACGAAAGGATTATTTCTTCCGTGCCAAAAAGTTTGCTGACCCCATTTTTTTGGTTGTCGAAGATGAAGCCGAAGACATGATTCTGGGTATCATGGGCGTAGGCCCTGTGACGGTAAGGTTGAACAACGAAATACGCCGGGCTGGCTTGGTTTTCGATTGGCGCTCAAACCCTCTGATCAAAAAAGGGCTCCCCCGGCACATGTTCCGGCTTTGGCAGGCTGCCTACAGCGAAATCGTCCGCAGGGATTTGGATTTCCTGTTCGGCTATGTCAAAGAGGATAACGAGCGTTCGATCAGCATCATCACCAGATCCGGAGCGCAGGTGGTGGAAGGAAAGGATTTCCTGACCATACCGGTACATGCCAGCTTCTGCTGTAATGGAGCCGAAGTGGAGAAGGCCACGTATACCCATAAGCCGGAAGCGGAACTTGAAAGCAAAGCTACCGACAGTTTCAGCTGTCTCGATCTTTACCCGGATCTGGCCCAGCGGGAGGCCACGCGCGAGCAGAGGGAACGGTATTTGTTTGGCAGATTCAGCTATAAAGACTCATCTGTAAACGTCTGGGATACAACTGAGGAATACACCCAGCGTGTTTTGAACATCCCGACCCTGTTTAAGCTGGCCCGCCCCATCTTTCGGATTGGATCCAAAATATGGCCCCTGCCCCATATTCCCGGCTTTGGCGAAGAGATCAAAGTGTGGCAGCTTTTTGACCTGGTATTGGATCAGTACGAAGACCTAAACCCCCTCTTGGAAAAGGTGAGGCAGGATGCAGCGGGAAAAGGTATCCATTACCTGGTGGTCACTTTGGGCCCAGACGACAGAGGTTACGAACAAGCAGCAAGAAAGGCATGGGTGAAGCCCAGATACAATCTGTTTGCCATGCCGCTCAAGGACGGCATTCCTTTGCCTAAGCCCCCTACCTATTTTGATGTGTGCTATCTCTAAAGGCTGGGAATTGACCTGTCATAGTTAGAGAAGCTGGACTACCAAACTGACAATTCCTAGGAGGCAAGTACAATGAAAGCACTAGTGACGACACCCGCCTCACCAACCAGTCTCTTTGTGGTGCGCCGTTTAAAAGAACTGGGTTACAGAGTAACAGTGATTGATTCCCACAGCCGCAGTTTTGTATCGTATTCCAACGCGGTGGATAAACGCATCCTGGCCTCTTCGCTCCGGTACAATCCCCAGGGTTTTGCCCAAGCGGTGATTGAGGAGCTCAAGAAGGGCGGTTACAGCTTCTATTTCCCCGTTTTGGAGTGCGGTTTTTTAATGTCCTATTACAGGGACATCATTAGACAGCATACAAAGATGATCTCCATGTCCTTTGAGGAGATCACCTATGCCCATAACAAAAACGCCATGCGCGAGTATGCCAAGGCGGCGGGTGTGAGAACACCCCACACTGAGGCGCCCGATTCGGTTCAAGACGGCTTCAAACTGCTGGAAGAACTGCATTCGCCCGTGGTGGTCAAACTTCGCGTCGCTTGCAACGCCCATGGGCAGAAAATCGTAACAGAGCTGGACAGCGCTGCTTGGGAGTACGCGCAAATCGTAAAGAAGTATCAACTTGAGGAGGAGCCGCCCCTGATCCAGCAGTACATCAAGGGCTCGCTGATCTCCACAGTCAATCTGGCTGTGAACGGAGAAGTAAAGGGCAATGTCGCCTTCCGTGCCCTGCGTACAGTGCCTACCAGCGGTGGTACCAGCACCTACCGGATCACAGTCGACTCTCCTGAAGCGGAGCTGTTTGACGCCCGGATCATCAAGCATCTGAACTGGACAGGCTTTATCAGTTTTGATTACATGGAAGATGAAGCCACGGGCCAGGTTTTTCTCATCGACTGCAATCCACGCATTGCACCTGGTGTGATTCTAGGATATTATGCCGGCGTGGATCTGATAGGCGCCTTTGTGGATCTGATCAACGGCAAAGAGATCGAGCGTTTGCCCAGACAGAAAATCGGCGTCCGTTCCAAACTTCATTTTTTGGACTTAGGCTGGCTGCTGTACAATCTTACGGATAAGACCCTGTCCGGTAAGGAAAAATGGGCCTGTTTCCGTACCTGGGCCAAAAGAGAGCCCACCCACCTCGATATCGAAAGCATTCGGGACATCAAACCCTGGTTCGCTCTCTGGGCCTTTCTGCTCCGGAATGTTGGCCGGCTGCTCAGCCCGGAAGGGGGCGAAGTATTCCTGGAACACTTCCTCTTCAACGAAGCGGAGTTTCGGAAAGAAGTTGTTCATGTGGAAGCACTGAGGGGTGGTTTGGTATCCGGCAAGGAATTGCTGTGATCAATGCAGATCTGGACAAAATGGCGGCCTTGATTGAAGTGCCGCGAAAAAACGGGCTTCTGGCATCAAGACTGCCGAAGCCCGTTTTACGCTACTTTTTCCACCACCGTTCCAGGAAAAAGGAACTGATGATCCAGGCAACAACCCAGACGGCAAAATCAAGCACCAGGCTGGTCAGGCTGAACTCCCGGACGCTAAACCTGGTGATATTAAACGCGCTTATCATCAGGCTGTAGATAATATAAGCCAGTGTTGTAATCTTGAGGAAATGGCCAATCTTTTTGAGCATGTTCGTCTCTCCTTCCATGCCTTAAGCCGAATCAATATTCTTCTGCAGGAAACGGCGGATAGCTTATGACCTAGAATTACACAGAATCTCCTTGTTTCCCTTTTCCATTTGCCCATAAATACATTTGACACTAGGTCAGTTTGCCTTAATAATAATTAACATAGAAAACAATTGCAGATGACAACCGAAAACAAGGGGGGTAATGCGAATGAGCCAACATTTGGGGCTGCGCCTGCTGCAGGCCAGCTTAAATATGCGCAGGCAGCTGAACAGGCTGGCAGAGTTCGGCAGTCTAACGCAAGGTGAGTACCTTGTTCTGCGGCACATGTGGCTTGCCGAAAGAGCTGTGGAAAATGCCGGCAGGGAAGGGACGATCAAGGCGGCAGAGCTCTCTGAACAGCTGGAAAGGCCCCGGCCTGCAATCACCCGCATACTCAATGACCTGGAAGCGAGAGGGTTGATTACCCGCAGTATCGATCCAAAGGATCGGAGAAGCGTTAGAATTGATCTGACTGCTGCCGGAGCTGCCGAGCTTAATCAAGCAAACGATACAATTTTACGGGTGGCCAATCGAATTGTGGCTGCGTTAGGAGAGCCTGACACGGAAAGGCTGATTCAGCTGTTGAATAGACTGGCCCAGGTGTACACAGAGATTCTGGGTGAAGAAGGGAGAAACGGTGATGGATAGCAGCGGCGGCAGACGATCCAGACGACGGTTGACTGTGGTTTGCCTATACGGGTTTCTGCTTGGGGTGCTTATGTGGTTAACCGGGTGCGGCATACAGGGTGAGCACTGGCAGAATCTCTCAGGTGTTGGAGGTGGGGAAAACGTGGACCAGCTTAATGCAAGTTGGAATTTGCCTGATGATTACAGCCTGGAAATCATTGAAATTGACGGGATTAAGATGGAATGGCTAAAGCCCAGGGATGTGGAACCCGATCGGGTGATCCTCCAGCTGCACGGAGGGGCTTATATCCTTTCGCTTAAGGATAGTGGGGCCACTTACCGGCGGGCGGCGCTGCAATATGCCAGGCTGGGCCAAGGGGCAGTTTTGACCGTGGATTACCGGGTGGCACCGGAGCATCCCTATCCAGCGGCGCTGGAGGATGCTGTTCTGGCATACACCTGGCTGTTGGGCCAGGGATATCTGCCGGAACAGGTAATTATTGCCGGGGACTCAGCGGGAGGCGGCCTGACACTGGCTACTGCCTTTTATCTTCGGGATCACGACATGCCTTTGCCGGCGGCGCTGATTACCATGTCTGCCTGGACCAATCTCAATTACAGATCGTGGACTCCGGAGTATGTAGGTACTGCCAGTGCCGACAATCCCTATATTTCCCCCATTTATGGGGATTATCACGGGCTTCCACCGCTGTTGATGCAGGTAGGGGGAGGCGAACAGCTGTTGAACGATACGATTGCTGTAGCCCAAAAAGCAAAAGCAGCAGGGGTTGATGTGCAGCAGACAACTTATCCCGGTATGTTCCACGTCTTCCAAATTCTGTTTCCGGAACTTCCCGAGGCGAATGCAGCCTGGGCTGAAGTAGAGGCATTTATTAAGAGATAAGCCAGAGAATCATCTTTTATCTTGCCAAGGAGGATTTTTACAGGCGATGGTAGGATTATATATGTATCCACTTTGAAAGGGGGAGTGCTTATGAGTTTGGAACAGGCTATAGAAAGCTTACTGGAAAGGCTGTCTGCTGTTGAAGCCAAACTTGAGGCCATTGAAGAACTGAAATTGGGGATTGAACAATTAGAAAACCGCCTCGGTGATCTGGAAGATAGAATTGACTTGGAAATCGAGGATGAGATTGATCTTCTCAAGGATCAAGTAGAAGAACTGGAAGAGTTTAGGGAGCAGTTGGAGGGCTTGGAAGAACTCGAGGATGAGATTGATGACCGGATCGATGAATTGGAAAGCCGTGTAGACAACTTGGAAAGCCGGGTCGATGACTTGGAGTAGCATGTGATTTTGGTTCGGGAGACACTTTTTCAGGCGGCCGGACGAATTGCTGTAGTATGAGGAGTAAGCTTTGTCGTTGGTTCCCACAATGGTGATCTCTGGAGGTGTTTGTGTGTTTAGGAAAACCGGGGCTGTGGCGGTCATTGTTATGTTGATGCTGACAGTAAGCGGGTGCAGTACATTAACGATCTCTGAACAAGAAGAATACCCCTTGAGCCAGAGTATCGAAGTCATTGACCTGATGGGCTACAATGGTGAGATGCGCTGGGCTTCTGTAAGGGCGAATGAGCAGCCAAGGATAGAAATTTTGAAAGAAGTATACGGCAGTGATATTGAGGCAATGGAAGAGTATATGGACGAAATTCTCATCGAGGACTACAGTTCTGATATCGAAGTGATTCTCCAGGCAGTCCAGCCTAAACACCGGTCCGGCGTGCAAAGCGCTTCGGTCCGGTTTACTGTCTATGCACCACCCGAACGGATTACCCACTTTTTTGGGCAAACGAACAATGGTGCTATTCAAATTGACGCCAGCTTTAACGGTTACCTTGGCCTAACGACAGGTAACGGATCGATCATTCTGGCATCCGGTGTAGGTGAAGTTGATGCCATTACATCCAACGGCAGAATTAGGCTGGGCGGGGTTAGGCTGACTGGCTCCAGTTCGTTCAGGACTTCCAACGGCCGGATCGAGGGCTCAGTTGCACTGCCCAGTACAGGCAGGTTCTTGTTCGAGACCTCCAACGGCCGGATTCATCTCAAGATGCCTGCCAGTACATCGGGTACATTCAACATGCAGGCTCGAAATGGAAAGATCAATTTTTACCTTGGAAGCGAGACTATCTCGCAAGAAGGCTATGCGAACGTAGTTCTGGGATCAGAGCCATTTGTCGATATCAGGACAACGAATGGCGAGATAGATGTTGTGGCTGATGGAGCGAGCGACACCTTGTCAGAGGGATGGGTATTCCGGTAATATCATTGCTGCAGATCATTGAGTTAAGCAGGCCTTCAGCATTGACTTGGACGACATGCTGCAGGGCTTGCTTTTTCACAAATAAGCTTGCTGTTTTTGTGGTATTTGTCTGTAGTAAACCGCTTGCAGCAAAACCCGAAGGCGGTGATCCATATGAGGTTCTATGTGGGTGTTACAGATAACGAGTGGTATGCATATCTGGCGCAGCTGCAGCCGGATGAGGTGAATTTTTGGCAACCTGGAGGCACGATGGTCTTTAGAGCCGTTGATCAATATGCACCTTTTCTGTTCAAACTCCACAGCCCGTACAATTTCATCGTTGGTGGAGGCTTCTTTGTCCGACATTCGTTTTTACCCCTTTCCATCGCTTGGGAAAGCTTTCAACAGAAGAATGGAGCTCCCGATTATTTGACGTTTAGAACTGCGATCATGAAGTATAGGGAACGAAGCGGCAGGGATGGTGACGGTGATCCGGTAATTGGCTGTATCATCCTTACAGATCCGTTTTTCCTCCCGAAAGATCAGTGGATACCGGTTCCACATGATTGGAGTCCCAACATTGTTCAAGGTAAGACATACGCCACGGAAAGCCCTGAGGGTGCCCGGCTTTGGGAAGAAGTGCGAGTAAGGCTTAAGGCGGCACCTGCCTTAGCTGGTAACAAGGCAGCAGATTTTGTGGTCCGAGAGCGCTATGGCTCTGAGTACTTGATCTGCCCCCGCCTAGGGCAGGGTGCCTTTCGTGTGCTTGTTACTGAAGCTTACAACCGCAGGTGTGCAATTACCGGAGAAAAGGTACTGCCGGTTCTGGATGCTTCGCACATCAAACCATATGCCGAAGGAGGGCCCCACAGTATTGACAATGGCCTGTTGCTGCGAAAAGATCTGCACACTCTCTTCGACCGGGGTTATATGACAATTACCGAAGAGTACAAAATAGAGGTCAGCAAGCGGATCAAAGAAGACTACGGTAATGGGCGGGAGTACTACCAAATGCATGGGAAATCGTTATTGGTTCTGCCGCAAAACAGGATGGAACTTCCTTCGAGAGAGTTTATCCAGTGGCATAATGAGAATGTGTATGTTTCGTAACAATCAATCAGGAGACAATCGCTTGAGTTTTGATTTTCCAACCGTACCGGCCTTTGCAGCACTATATTTGTGAGAGCTATCAACAAGGGGATCAAATAGGAGAGGAATGGATGAAATGCGGAACTACGGTGAAGGAAGTTTTGATCCGGGGCGGTTGGTGATCGGTATAAATGGTTGTCCGGGAAATGACGGGTCCCCGTTTTCTTTAACAGCAAGCGCTGGCAAAAGGGATTCAGCATGGTTACATGGTGAAAAACGCTGATGATTCTCAACTTACGTTTCCATTTATCCATGTTGACCAGATCAGCGAATTGGAGATGCTTGCCCTTGAGCTGTATGATGAGGTTTTTGACACTTCCAAAGCAATCTATCAAAGAACACGCCAAATGCTAATGGCAGCGGTCCCTGCCTATTTGCACAAAGAGTTGGACTCAGCAGTGACAGGCAGCTGTCTCTTTGGCGTTGTGCCAGCGGCACTAACAAGGGCAGATGATTCCGGAATGCTGAGCAAGCCTGAAGAAAAGACAAAGCAGTACCTGTGTTTTTGGATGGGCGAGTTCGCCATCCTGCTCTATATGGTGAAGAGCGAGAAAGATGGCCGGATTAAGCCCGGCGGAATTCGGCAGAGCATTTGATAAAATCCAGGTAGCTTATGGAAGTGGGATTGGCCGTTGCCTGGCGCCAGTTTTTCACATAACTGCCCTTTTGCTTATCTGCTACCTCCTCATAAGCAGGAAGCGCAGTAATATACGTGTCAGGACAGACTATCGGTTTGCGAACACCAACAAATGGCGCTGGTTGGTAACTTCATTGGTAATAATTGGTTTTTGGTATCCGACATACATATACGAAGGGTTTGTTTTTTCCCGGGTACTACGCACTCTTTTTGATTATAAAAGAAAAAAGGAGAAGCAGTAAAAAAGCAAGAAAGGGTAAGGCAATGCAGATCATATTGCGCGAAGCAACGGCCAGCGATGCAAGAGGCATCGCCCGGGTGCATGTTGAGTCATGGAAGACAACATATAGGGGATTAATAGCCGATGAGTATATTGACAGCATCTTCTATGCTGACCGTGAACAATTATGGGCGAAGCTCATTAACTTTTACGAAGAGACTAAACAGGGATTCTTATTTGTGGCATCTGTGGATGACGAGATAGTGGGGTTTGTTTCCGGCGGCCGTTCACGAGATGATAGTTGGGAGTTTGAAGGAGAAGTCACAGGACTCTACATTCTCAAGCAGTATCAAAGAATGGGGTTTGGCCGGCGGTTGATGAATGCGGCTGTCTCGCGGCTGCTTGAAGCGGGTGTTTCATCCATGAGTATCTGGGTATTGGAAGGAAACGACAATGCGATCAAGTTCTATGAACGCTTGGGCGGCAGACGGATTGGCACAACGCAAAGGAAGGTCGGCAACAAGTTTTACACAGTAATCGGGTATGGATGGGATGATCTCCAAGCCTTTTCCCGATGACTGCTTAAGCATTGAGAAGGTGTGGCAGAGGTTTGCTTGCCGTATTTGAAAAGAGGCTTGCAGAGGCTCAACTGCCGCAAACCGTCTATTTTGGCGAAATAGTCACCGGCGAATCATTTATAGAACATGAAGGCAGGGAACTGATCAACCAAAGGTTCAAACCCTTGTGCGCTGACATGGAAACAGCCGCTGTAGCCCATGTCTGTTACGTTAACAAGATTCCTTTTGCTGCGGTCAGGTCCATATCAGATACGGAAGAGAACAGCGGCCAAGAGAACTTTGCCAAGTACTGCGATTTGGCATCCAGGAACTCGTTTAAGGTTGTCGAGCTTCTTAGTAAGAGTAGAGGAGAGTGGTAAGCGCAATGAAGTACCCTGAACCAACTCTTGGAGCCGTGTATAAATACATAGACCTCAGCCACACGATCGAGGACGGGATGCCGGTGTATCCCGGGGACGGTGGAGTAAAGCTTTACCAAGACAGATTTTTGGACAAGGATGGTTCCAACAATTCCAGGTTGGAGACGGGAATGCATGCAGGCACACATCTTGATCTGCCTTCCCACTTTTTGGATTCGAACGTATCGGTTGATCAATTGGCCGTGGAGAGGTTTGCCGGCACAGGATGCTTGCTTGATGTACGCAACGAGCAGGTGATCGACATGAAGCCGGAGTATGAAACCAATGTCCAGGAAAATGACATTGTGCTGTTGTTTACTGGGTTTGGCCGGCATTTGAAAAGTGATAGCTATTTTACCGATCATCCCGTTGTTGATCAAAGGCTTGCAGAGTTTTTTGCAGCCAAAAAGATCAAAATGGTAGGGATGGATCTTCCCTCACCTGATAGAGAACCATTTGAAATTCACAGAATCCTTTTACAAGCAGATATCCTGATTATGGAAAACTTGACGAGCCTGAATCTTCTCTTGGGTGTTAGAAACTTTGAAGTCATCGCCTTTCCGCTCAAAGTAAAAGCTGAAGCTGCGTTGTTGCGGGCAGTGGCCAGAGTTTGGTGAAAACCGCCCTGGGTCAATCAGTATATCTGGAACATACTGCCAGATTTGTTTCGAGACTAAACCTTACTAAACCTTAGCAAGCATCCATGTTCCTACACTCCCATACCACATTTGTTTTGGTAGTGGAGTGTAGGTTTCTATTGAGTATATTACGGGAGCCTGGAAATGAACTATAGCCAAAACGTCTGGAAGCTTTATGGTATCCGTTTCTTCCACAATCTGATCCCTGCCTATGTAATTGAAAGGTTGTTTTGGGAACAAAGAGGCATGACAATCCAGCTGGTTGTCTTCACAGAGATCATCTATGCCGCTACGATAGTTCTGTTTGAGGTGCCTTCCGGCATCGCTGCTGACAAATGGGGTCGGAAAAAGATGATGATTGTAAGTGCCCTCATGGGCTGCTGTGAATTCTTGATCCTGTTATTTGCGTCTAGTTTCTGGCATTTTGCTGCAGCAATATTCCTGGCAGGGATCGGGCGTTCAGCCGGCAGCGGGGCTGAGAATGCACTGCTCTACGATTCGCTGCTGTTACACGGCAATGCTGGTTCTTTTGAAAAATGCTTTGGCAGGTTAAGTGCCTTGGATTTTTCAGCGGCAATGCTGGCAGCATTGAGTGGGAGCTTGATGGCCAACTGGCACGGCTTCGAGCTGAATTATTGGGTATCGTTTGCCGGGATGGCTGTTTCTCTGCTGATTTCGCTTACACTGGTTGAGCCGGAAATGAAGAGTAAGACGGAACGGCCGATTGCCGTTAAGGAATATGTAACCGCTTCGGTGCGCTTCTTTCAGCGGAGTCCGGGATTATGCCTTGTACTGCTCTCCGGGATGGTTGTTGGTGCAGCAATGAACTTCATCGATGAGTTTTGGCAGCTGTACATCAACAGGATCGGTGTTCCTGTCATCTATTTCGGCCTCTTTTCAGCGGGCCTCAGTCTCTTAAGGCTGCCTGGGAACATACTTGCATATAAGCTTAAAAACAAGATCAGCTACAGGGTCTTGATCTTTGGAGTGGTACTTATCTTTGCTGTGGGGATGCTGTACTTGTCTGCGGTCATGGGATATACCAGCCTCGCAGTGATTTTTCTGATTGGCACTGTATCTGGTATTATGGAGCCTTTGATTGCTGGATACCTTCATCATAATATCGATTCCTCGATGAGAGCGACCATTGATTCGTTTCGGTCGTTGGGACTAGAGGCAGTGTTGATCATTGTTGGGTTAGGCTTTGGCTTTTTCTCTTCAAGACATGATGTTTTTGGCGGATATGGGTTCATCTCGCTGATTTGTTTTGCGTTCTTAGTATATTTCTTAGCGACATCAAAACACCTGATAGAACAGCACAACGACAAGAAACTAAGCGGAGGCTCAGGGTAGCTCCAGTTGGGCGGCCGTGGTCAAACGGCCGCCTCAATATGTTTTCTGTTCTCAGCTATATACTGCAGCATTTCCCGGTTTGTCTTGGCAAGTTCCCGGTATTTGTCATGGCTTTCGAAATAGGCAATGCAGATCATCTGAATGGAACAGATGACGTAGAATACCGCCTGCTTTTCTTCCGCAGTCAGCCCTTCTTCACGGTCATACCCAGTGAGAAGGCCGCCGAGTATCTCCAGCCATTTCCCGTACGCTTCCCGGCTGCCTTCAGAAAGAATCCCCGTTGCACAGTAGCAGACATCCCACAATCGGATGTTGATCTGGCTCAGTTCGAAGTCAATGAACCCGCTAACCTTGCCGTTGTGAAAGAGTATGTTGCTGGGATTGGGATCCCGGTGGATCAGCTGTTTGGGCAGTTGGCCGTAGAGTCTGCCAAAAGTGTCGGTATAGTCAGCAAAGAAACTGTCGGCAAGGCCCATGTTCCATTGGATGTTCTGGCGCTGAACACTCGGTAGAGACCAGTCAAGCACATTTTGATAGAGGTTCACCTCATCAGGGAGTATGTCGTCCTGGATGGTTCTTAGCGCTTTGTGCAACTTGGCAATGGCACGGCCGTACTGTTCGGCAAACTTAACCCGCTGCTTGCCAAATCTGTCGGCGTGAGAGAGCGGGCTACCTTTAATGCCCCGGGTCAAGACGAAAATGTCCTTGCCTTCCAAGTATCTTTGCCCTGCCTTGGTGAGGACCGGTGTTGAAGCATTGAAGCCTTGGGAGTGAAGAGCTTCGGATATCGTCAGATCTTTGAGGAGCTTCTCCCGGGGGCCGGTTTTGAGAATATACTCATCACCGACTTGCCAGACATTTCCCGAAACCTTTGCCCCGTTGGCCAAGTAGAGGTCACTGATGGGCAGAGATAGATCGATATTCCAGTTCTCCAATGACTTGCGCAGCAGGCTTTCGCTATACATGAATGCCACCTCCGGTTTTGTTGGTTTGTGTCCGGGATAAAGATTCAAATACTTCCGCGGGGAGCAGCCATACATCTTGACAAAGGCCTTGTAAAACCCGGAATATGTATCAAAGCCGTATTCGAGCACTACATCGATGGCTTTACGGCCTTCAGCGATTTCGGCCAGAGCATGGTCAAGGCGTCTTTTTAGGATATAGGCCGCAATGGATGACCCCGTCACAGCTGAGAACAGACGGTAATAGTGATAGGTTGAATAGCCTGCCATCTGCGCCAGTTCTTCCGCCGTGATGTCGGCTTTGAGGTTTTGCTCGATATATGTCAGCGCTGATTTGATCACGTCCGAGTAATGCATGGTGTCCCTCCTCCCGCACGGTGGTTTCAGTATACATTTAGTTTCATGCAAAAACATTTCCTCCACTGCTATGATAACAGACCGGCATAATCCTTGTTCACTTAAAAGGTGAAGGAAAATGCTGCATTTGGTGGAATTGGTTATCCAATAACGAAGCATGCATGCCGAAGTGGGTTTTGTTTCTTCCACCGGTTGCCAAATTACTGGGGTTTGCTACTGGTGCATAGCTTCTTAACAGAGATATATTGTCTTGATACCCTGAACAGCTATCTGCTGCCGCCGTTTTTTGAGTACGCCGGTGCGGGTTTTCCCCTATCACAAACCCTTTCCTGGGGTCAAACCTCCCCAGGGGTTTACAGCGATTTCCCTCGCAGAAGAGAATGATTATGGGAAAATCCACGCTTGCCTCTGGAAGGGCTTCAATCACGGAGATAATCCCGATGACGATCGGGACTCCCGCATGCTGATGCAGAGCAGCCCCAATTTCCGCAAAGACCTGACCACAGTGATTAAGGCTTCAAATGGGGATTATGCCTGCTATGGCGGCGTTCCAGAGTTTTACTACACGGTGGGTTTCGAGACCATCTGCCACCGGGAACTGGGGAAGAAAGAATTGCAGCAGTAAAGCAATTGCTCGAGCAGATTATTTAGGAAGACAATTTGTTAGAAAGGAGACGGTGGAAAATGTTGTCAGCACCAAAACTAGGAGCGCTGATGGGGGTGAACTGGATGACGATCATTTTGATCGTGGTGATCAATACTTTGCTCATCAAGTTTCTATGGGGTTTGGTCATCCCGTATATCTTTCCCAGGGTTGTTGAAGAAGGCTATATCAGGGGCGAGATTTCCTGGCTGGGAGCTCTTGGATTGAGTATTTTGCTTGGAATACTGTCATGATTACAAGCAGACTCAAGTTCCAATGTATCCTTTGATCGGCTTGTAAACCAAAATCCAAGAGGTGATGATCATGCCCCAAGTAAAGATCCACATGTCCCAAGTGACCAAAACCGACGAGCATGCGCTGGTCGAAGAGATTCGCAGTACCCTGGTTGAGGTATTGGGAATCAAGGAAAACATCGGCCAAGTCATGCTTTACAAGACTCCGGCCGAATTTAGGAGCATTCACGCAAGCAGGGAACAAGATTTTGTTTTTGTGGAAATCACCATGTACCCGGGCAGGACTCAAGAAATGAAGCAAACCCTTTGCGACAAACTCAGCGCCCTGATTAACAAACACACTCAGGTCGGCCCGTCCGATATCATTTGCTGCATCATCGAAGTCACGCCGGAGAACTATTTCGGAGGGCTGTGACCTTAGTGGTTACCTTGCTGAAGCCGCTATGAAAAAAATTCCTCTTGACAACACCGCATCCTGTGAGTAAGATATTTGTAATATTACCAACAACACAGCGCAAACTCGATGACAGGAGCGAGTAGGTAAGCTGCGAAGGTTAAGCGAGCCGGAGATGGTGGGAGCCCGGCCCGGAGTGCTTATTGAATGGGTCCTGGAGAGGCACTGCGAAATTGGCTGCGGAAGCAGTGCAAGAGTAGCAGTAGGCCGGGTTTCCCCCGTTACAGGGATAGGGTATGATGGTACCCGAAAGAGGGAGATAGTGGATCACTATCTAATTTAGGTGGCAACGCGGAAGGAGACTTTCGTCCTAACATGGGCGAAAGTTTTTTGTTTCCGGGCAGGCGCATCAAACAGCGGCAGTGAGAGTACTGTCTAACTAGAGTGGCACCGCGGAATGGAAGCATTTCGTCTCTAGAGTGAGCGAAATGCTTTTTTTATTACCCAAAAGAAAGGAGTTGGCGAGTTGGTTTACCCGAGTTACGAGGAGTTTGTCAGGTTAAGCCTGACTGGTAAGATGGTACCTGTGGCTATGGAAGTAGCCGGCGATGTGGAAACGCCCATCAGCTTGTTCATGAAGCTTGGGCGGGGTGAGAACAGCTATATGCTGGAAGGTGTGGAGGGCGGCCGCCGCTGGGCTCGCTACTCCTACATCGGCCGCAATCCGTTTTTGGTTATCACAGCAAGGGGCAATATGGTGAGTGTATTTGATGTTCAGAAAAATTCAATCACTGAAAAACACGGCAATGCTTTGAAGATCATCAGGGAGATCATGGAAGGATTTGCAATTGCCAAAACAGCCGATCTGCCGGATTTTCTCGGAGGCGCAGTCGGGTACTTTGCCTATGACGTTGCCCGCAGCGGTGAGAGAATGAAAAACAGGCAGGCTGACACTCTGAACATGCCTGACATCCACCTGCTTCTAACCAGTGAAGTGATCGTGTATGACCATGTGCAGCAGAAGATTGTGCTCGTAGTCAATGCTGTCCACGGTAATGATCCTGCAATTTGTTACGAAAAGGCGGTTGCCAGGCTGAAAGCGATCCAGGCTGAGATTGGAAACGGTAATTACGCTACGCGAACAGGGGCCTTTGCTGATGCGCAGGAGATAACCGGCGAGACAGCCTGGAGCTCCAGTACTGAGAGCAAAAGCAGTTTCATTCACAAGGCGGAGCAGGTAAAAAACCTGATTGAGAAAGGGGCAGCCTTTCAGGTTGTCCTCTCACAGCGGCTGACACTCCATACCGAGGCAGATCCCTTTAGTGTTTACCGGATGCTGCGGTCGCTCAATCCGTCGCCGTACCTCTTCTACATCGATTTTGGGGAGTACCAGCTGGTTGGGGCTTCCCCAGAGCTTTTGGTCAAAGTGACAGATGGCTTAGTGGAGACCTGCCCGATTGCGGGAACCCGCCCCCGGGGAAGGACCCCTGCTGAAGATCAGGCCTACGCCGAAGACTTGCTCGACAATGAGAAAGAGGTGGCTGAGCATCTGATGCTGGTGGATTTGGGCCGCAATGACATTGGCAGAGTTGCTGAATTCGGTACAGTTGAGGTCAGAAACCTGATGCATGTGGAGAAGTACTCCCATGTTATGCACCTGGCAACCAATGTGGCGGGCAGGCTGAAACAGGAGGCTACGATGTTTGATGCACTAATCGCCTGCCTGCCGGCGGGCACTGTTTCCGGCGCACCAAAGATGAGAGCGATGGAGATTATTGATCGGCTGGAGCCCGAAAAACGGGGTGTCTATGCAGGTGCAGTCGGGTATCTCGGGTTCAACGGCAATTTGGATCTTTGCATCGCAATCCGCACAATTCTCTTTAAAGGCAAAACAGCCTTTGTCCAGGCTGGGGCAGGAATCGTTTACGATTCCGATCCTGCAGCCGAGTATGGCGAGACTCTGCGGAAAACCGAAGCCTTATTGGAAGCAATCAGGCAAGCGGAGGTGTGTTGAATGATCGTGATTATTGATAACCATGGTTCGTTTGCGTACAATCTCTATCAATACCTTGGCGAGGCCGACCCGGATATTGTGGTGATCCGCAGTGACACGGTTACAGTTCAAGAACTGGAAAAACTTCCCCTGAGCGGTATCGTCCTCTGTTCAGGAGCAGAGTTGCCTGAGGATAAGGCGGCCTCCAACCACGTGGTGACTGCCTTCGCCGGGAAGGTCCCAATTCTGGGAGTAGGCTTTGGGCATTTGGCGATCGCCAAACATTTCAGTTGTGCGGTAGTGCCGGCAAAAAGAGTGATCCACGGGAAATGCACGCTTATTTATCATCAAGGGGATCAAATCTTTCATGGGATCAAAAGCCCTCTTGAGGTTATGTGCTACCATTCACTGGTTGTCGATCCCCAGTCGCTCCCTGATGAACTGCAGGTACTGGCTGTCACATATGAGGCTGAGGTAATGGCGATCCGCCACCGCCGGCATTTGGTATTCGGCCTGCAGTTTTGTCCCGGATCAATTGCAACAGAATGCGGTAAACAGCTTTTGCACAATTTTCTAAATCACAATTTGCTTGGAGGTGGAAGCTGTGTTGCCTGAGGTCCTTAACAAGCTGGCCAACAAAGAAAACCTGACTGAGGCGGAAATGGTCCAGATCATGACCAAGATTATGGACGGAGAACTGACACCAACGCAAATAGGCGCGTTTTTAATGGGGCTGCGGATCAAGGGAGAGACCAGCACCGAAATAACTGGTGGGGCGCGGGTGATGCGTGATAAGGCTGTAGCTATCAACACCGAGGATCTCTACGCCATTGACACCTGTGGAACAGGAGGGGACGGCGCCAACACGTTCAACATTTCCACAGCGGTGGCGATTATTACTGCTGCTGCCGGAGTGCCGGTGATCAAGCACGGGAACCGGTCAGTGTCCAGCAGATGCGGCAGCGCCGATGTCCTCGAACAGCTTGAGGTCAAAATTGACCTAGGCCCCAATCAGGTGAAAGCCTGTGTCAGCCATGTGAATATTGGTTTTGTGTTTGCCCCAATGTTCCACCAGGCGATGGGCAATGTGGTCAAACCGAGGAAAGAGTTGGGAGTTAGAACCATTTTCAATGTTCTCGGCCCTTTGACAAATCCGGCACGGGTCAGAGGCCAGGTGCTGGGGGTGTTTGCAGCGGGATTGACGGAAACCCTGGCCCATGCCTTGAAAGCGCTTGGCTGTGAACGGGCATTGGTGGTCCATGGTTTGGATGGTTTGGATGAGATTACAATCACTGCCCAGACACAGATCACAGAATTGAAAGACGGCAGTGTCGAGACTTACTGCATCGACCCGCCCCAGTTTGGGCTGGCGTATGCCCACAAGTCGGAACTCGCCGGTGGTGATGCGGAAGCGAACGCAAGGATTATTACAAACATCTTGCAGGGAGAAAAAGGGGCGAAGAGAGACATAGTGCTTCTAAACGCCGCGGCTGCCTTGTATGTTGGCAAGAAAGCTTCAGGTTTTGCAGAAGGTATTGAGCTGGCTGCGGAGATCATTGACAGCGGGGTAGCCTATCAGACTTTGGCAAGCTGGGTCAAACTTTCCCGGGAGTTCGCGGTGTCATGATTCTGCAGAAGATTGTGCAAGAGAGGAAAAGAGCAGTTGCAGCCTTGAAACAGACGCAGCCGATCGAGCAGCTCATTAGGGCTGTTGAACAAGGGCACAGGCCCGGGGCTTGCCGCGACTTGATCCAAGCTGTCAGGCAGGCCAGTGGTTTGGGTATAATTGCCGAAATCAAGCAGGCATCGCCATCGAAGGGTATAATCCGCCGGGATTTCCAACCGCTGGCGATCGCCAAAGAGTATGAGGCAAACAATGCAGCAGGCATCTCTGTACTAACAGAGCCAAAATACTTCCTTGGCAAAGATGAATACTTGAGTGAGATTTCAGCTGCCGTTTCCCTTCCGGTTTTGCGCAAAGACTTTATCGTCGATCCTTACCAGATATACGAATCAAGGCTGCTTGGGGCAGACTGCATCCTGCTGATTGCTGCAATACTGACTGATTCTGAGTTGGCCGGTTTCCAGGAACTTGCTGGAGAGCTTGGGCTTCAGTGCCTGGTTGAGGTTCACAGCCAAGCGGAACTGGAACGGGTAATCAAGTCGGAGCCAAGTTTTATTGGGATTAACAACCGGGATCTCAATACTTTTGAAACGAATTTGCGAACCACCCTGGAGCTGGCGCTCTTGATTCCCAAAGAGATAGTGGTGGTGAGCGAAAGCGGGATTACAGCGAGAAAAGATATGCTGCTTTTGGAGGAGGCAGGGGTGGACGGAGTCCTGATTGGTGAAAGCCTGATGCGGGCATCGTCGGTTTCCGAAAAACTCAAAGAGCTTAGGGGTGAGCTTGGTGGGTAACAAAACAGCCGGACGAGGTTTTCCAACCCTCGAAATTAAGGTCAAAATCTGCGGCTTGACTCGGAAGAAAGATATTGATCTGGTCAATAAACTTCTTCCGGATTATGTCGGCTTTGTCTTTGCCGAAAGCAGGCGCAAGGTGCGGCTGGAGGAAGCCAAGAAGATGGCCCTAGATTTAAACCCGGCGATCAAGAAGGTGGGTGTTTTTGCCGATGCCCCTCGTGAGTTTGTCAGCACTGCGGCATCGGAATGCAGCCTCGACATCCTGCAGTTTCACGGCGCTGAAGCAAACGGTTATTGGCAGGGGTTTGCCCAACCGGTCTGGAAAGCACTGTCGGTAAACAACAGGAATGACTTGACGCATGCCGGTTTGTTTTCGGGAATAGACGGGCTGCTGCTTGATTCATCAGGCGGAGGCTCTGGCAAAGCATTTGACTGGAACCTTGCCAGGGGATTGAACGTGCCTTACCCTTTGATTCTGGCAGGGGGGTTGAATCCGGAAAATGTGGCCCGGGCAATTGGGATAGTAAGGCCTCATGCAGTGGATGTGAGCAGCGGCGTTGAGACCGGTGGAGTAAAAGACTTCTTGAAGATCAAACAATTTATTGAGAATGTGAGGGGATTACGTGAGTACTGTGGTTAGAGAAAGCAGGTTCGGTATGTTTGGCGGGCAGTATGTCCCCGAAACTCTGATGAATGCCTTGATTGATCTGGAGAACGAATACAAGAAATGCCTGGTGGACCCGGAGTTTTGGGCTGAATACCAGTACTACCTGCGGGAGTATTCCGGCAGGCCAACACCATTGTATTTTGCCGCGAATTTGACCAAGGCTCTTGGCGGCGGCCGGGTCTATTTGAAGCGGGAAGACCTCAATCATACTGGTGCCCACAAGATCAACAACGTGATCGGGCAAGTCTTACTGGCTAAGCGCATGGGCATACAGCGGATTATTGCCGAAACCGGTGCCGGGCAGCATGGAGTGGCAACTGCAACTATCTGTGCCATGATGAGCCTGAAGTGTGAGGTCTACATGGGTGCCGAAGATGTGAAGAGGCAGGAGCTGAATGTGTTCCGGATGGAGCTGTTGGGGGCAAAGGTCAACCCCGTAAATTCCGGCACCAGGACGCTGAAAGATGCAACCAATGAAGCGATCAGGGACTGGGTTGCCAACGTTGATGATACCTTCTATGTCATCGGTTCTGTTGTGGGGCCCCATCCCTATCCCTCAATGGTCAGGGACTTCCAGCGGATCATAGGAGATGAAGTGAAAGAACAGATCATGGCCTTGGAGGGGTGCCTGCCGGATTATCTGGTGGCCTGTGTCGGCGGCGGCAGCAACGCCATGGGCCTGTTCTACCCGTTCATCGATGCACCGGGAGTCAAACTCTGCGGCGTGGAAGCCGCCGGGCTGGGCCTGGATACTGACAAGCACGCCGCCAGTATCTGCAAAGGTTCACCAGGTGTGCTTCATGGGATGATGACTTTGCTTCTGCAGAACGGGGAAGGGCAGATTCTGCCGGTGCATTCCATTTCCGCCGGCCTTGATTACCCGGGAGTAGGCCCTGAACATGCTTACCTTTATCAAACGGGAAGGGCCCAGTATGCGGCGGTTACTGATTACGAGGCCTTGCATGCGTTTGAGTTTCTCGCCAGGACAGAGGGGATTATTCCGGCACTGGAAAGCGCCCACGCCATCGCCTATGTGCAGAAACTTGCGCCGAAAACGAGCAAGGATGCTCTGATCGTGGTTAATCTCTCTGGCCGCGGAGACAAGGATGTGTACACGGCTGCGGAGGCAATGAAACCGGGACAGTCTGAAGCTGAAAACATGAAAGCGGGTGATTTGGAGTGAGAATTCATCAGGTGTTCGAAGCGCTGCTCAGCAGCGGCAAAAAAGCGCTGATACCATACATCACCGCCGGGGATCCGGATCTTGCGGTTACGGAAGCGGCCGTCCTGGCGATGGATCAAGCCGGGGCGGATATCATTGAGCTGGGTGTCCCGTATTCCGATCCGCTGGCAGATGGTATTGTGATTCAGCGGGCCTTCCAGCGGGCGCTCGAGGCGGGAACAAACATACACAAAGTGCTTGACCTGGTTGAGTCACTTCAGGGAAGGATAAAAGCCCCCTGGGCACTCCTGGTTTATTTCAACCCGGTCTATCAGTACGGGATTGAAAACTTCATTGCCAGGTGCGCGGCTGCGGGGGTCACTGGGCTGATCATTCCGGATCTGCCGCTGGAAGAAAGGACAGAGCTGCAGAGGACCCTGGAAGACAGAAGCTGTCCCCTCGACCTAATCCCCTTGGTCGCGCCAACTTCAGGAGAAAGGATCAGCAGAGTGGTTGCGGGGGCGACGGGGTTCGTTTACGCTATCTCTTCAAAAGGGGTTACCGGTGTTAGAAAGCAGTTTGCGGAGGATCTGGAGAGCTTCATCGGGCAGATCAGGGCTGCGACCAATCTTCCCATCGCCCTTGGCTTCGGTATCGGCGATGTGGAAACTGTGGCCCGAATTAAACACCTTGTTGACGGGGTGATCCTTGGCAGCGTCTTGGTGAAGATGATTGAAAACGCGGCAACCAAGGACGAAGTGGTGGAACAAGTCTCAAGTTTCATTAGAGCACTCCGCATTGAGCTCGGATGCGGTTGAAACAGCCTCTAAAAATGCTGGAATTATAGGAAAAAGCTGTATAGATAGAGAATAGATCAAGAGCATATGAGAGAACTGGCGCTGAAAAGCTGCTTGCTGAGGCAATCGATTTCTTCAATGAAATGGGAGTTAAGGATTGCACTGTGTTCACCTCCGTGAACAATACTGCGGGGATAGAGTTCTATAGAAGCAATAGGATGGAACAGCTTTATACAACCATGATTGGGAAACTCTGATGATTGAAACAGAAAGGAGGACCAACCAATGGAGAAGCTGGAACTTGCCGCCTGCGGCATTGACTGCAATGAATGCGACATCTACAAAGCGGCGTTTGACAGGAAAGCGGCAGAATCGCTTGCCAGATGGTTCAAAAGGCAGGGATGGATTGGCAAAGACGAGGGCGTGGAAGCGATAATGCAAAAGGCACCATACTGCAACGGCTGCTGGAACAAGACCGGTGTCCACTGGTGCAGCGACTGCCATCTGCTCAAGTGCTGTGAGGGCCGGCAGTTCAACCACTGCGGCGAATGCGGCGGCTTCCCCTGCGATGAGTACAAAAAATGGGTGGGAGATTACGAGCATCACAAACAGGCCATGGATTACTTGATGTCAATTCTACGGTGATATTGCAGGGAAGGAGTTTGCAGCCGATGGAAACACGATCTGCTGAGATCCAATTGATGACCAAAGAAGAGTATTACGAAATTGGAAAGGGTTTATTCAAAATCGGCTCTACAAGAGCAGGCAGGGATGATTATGAACATTGAGATCCACAGGCTGACACCGGAGCTGGCAGAAGACTATGTCCATTTTTTTGACACAACACCGCACGACAAGGGCGTTGATGAGCACAAGTGCTATTGTGTCTGCTGGTGCAGCGATGATAGTGAAGGCAAGGACTTTTCCACAAGAGAAAACAGGAGAGCACTGGCCTTGCAGTATGTGAAAAACGGCATCATCCAAGGTTATCTTGCCTACAGCAGCGGCCGAATCGTGGGATGGTGCAACGCCAACACTAAAGCAGATTGCTTGAAATGCATCAGTTGGCGAAGATTAATGAAACATGTGCCGGTAGAAGAACCTGAGTCCGGCACCAAGGTGAAATCCGTGTTTTGTTTTGTTATCGCCCCGGATATGAAAAGAAAGAGAATAGCTTCGCTTCTCCTGGACCGTGTCTGCAAGGATGCGGCGGAGGAAGGTTTCGATTTTGTGGAAGCATACCCTTATCAAGAGGGGTCTTATCTGTCATCGGACTTTGGCGGCTATGTCGCGATGTACGAAAAATGTGGGTTCCATGTATACCTTAAGACGGAACACGGGCTGATTATGAGAAAGCCATTAAGACTTTGAGCATGTTGGAGCTCAATAATTGAAAATAGGAATACGATAGCATGGGAGGCTCGTAAGGGCAAATGATTAGGATTAGGAATGAAAGAGAAACGGATTTTCGAAAGGTGGAAGAAATCACAAGAAAAGCTTTTTGGAATATATACGCTCCGGGGTGTAATGAACACTACTTGGTTCATATCATGCGTTCCCACAAAGATTTTCTGCCGGAGTTGGATTTTGTGATCGAGGTTGATGACCAAATCATCGGCAATATCATGTATACGAAAGCAAAACTTGTTGATGATTCCGGCGAGGAAAAAGCGATTCTGACCTTTGGCCCGGTTTGCATTTTGCCGGAATACCAACGAAAAGGGTACGGGAAAAAGCTAATCGGGTATTCCTTTGAAAAAGCGGCTGCCCTTGGTTACGATGTGGTTGTAATATTTGGAAACCCCGGTAACTATGTCGGCCTTGGTTTTAAGAGTTGTAAAAAGTACAATGTCTGCCTTGAGAATGGGCGATATCCCACAGCAATGCTGGTAAAAGAGCTCAAACCCGGCGCCTTGGATGGAAGGAGATGGATTTACTATCAAAGTTCTGTATTTGAGATAGACGAAAAAGAAGCCGAACGTTTCGATGAGGGTTTTGAACGTTGGGAGAAAAAATACCAATCAAGCCAGGAAGAGTTCTATATTTACAGCCATTCATTTGTACAGTGAGTTCCCTGTTAACTCTGACTGGGATGTCTTTCCCAGCCATATGAGAACAGTACTGTGGTGGAGGTGCCCGAATATACAATAAGTTCATTGTCAATGTTGAAGCTGCAATTTTTAGGTCGGATAAATGGCTGATCATAAAGATAAGCGAAAAAGAAGAACATGCCCCGGGAGTACTTTCATTGGTGGGCGGAAAGGTTGAAGTGGAAAGTGATACACCTGGAATATTGGAAAAGACAATAAAGCGCGAAATCAAAGAAGAAGTCGGGATTGAAGTGCTTGATGATGTTTTCTATGTAGAAAGCAAATCTTTCACCATAAACAGTGGAGAACAGGTTATCGATATTGTTTTCCTGTGCAGGTATAAAAGCGGGGAACCAGTATCTCTTAGCGAGGAAGAAGTCGCAGGAGTCTCTTGGTTATCACTCGACGATATACTAGCAAGTGATAAAGCCCCGTATTACCTCAAAGACAGTATCAAGAAAGCGGAAATGATTCGCTTGGCGGTAACAGCACTATTACTTAAGTGCGGAGGCTGGCAAAATGACACTAGGATTGAAAGCAGGCATGGTGGAAATTGTGGATCACGACCCGAAATGGGAAGAAAACGCAGTTAATACTATCAAACGGCTGCGGAGCATTTTAGGATCAGCGGCAATAGACATTCAGCATATAGGCAGTACAGCGATACGGCATATCAAAGCCAAACCAGTAATCGATATCGCTGTATTGGTACGGAATTTTGAGGAGGTATTGGCGCTAACTCCTGCTTTGGAAAAGGGAGGGTTCATTTTTCGCGGTTGGGAGGGAAAGGAGGACAGGCAACCCGTATTTCAATGCGGCGAGTATATACCAGAAGAAAAAGATATGCGTTTGTTGACTCATTATATCCATATTGTAAAGGCAGGCAGCCGGCAGTGGGACAACTATATCAATTTCCGTGACTACATGAACGAACATCCTGCCGTTGCTTCTGAGTATGAAACGCTTAAAATGCGGTTGGAAAAGAAATATAAAAATGATTATTCCGGCTACCACAAAGGCAAGCAGGATTATATCGCAGTGATAATTAAGGCCGCCAACCGCTGGGCTGGTTCAAAGCGATTCTTGGGTTGATCAGTGTCAAGGAGACGTTGCTTGCTGAGAAAATTCAATGCAGGGGAGTGACCCATTTGACAATATTTGAAAAGATCCGTGCTGAAATCATGGCTGACCCAATGAATCGAGCCTATACCGAGCAAGGAATTCCACCCTTATTTAAAGCAACTAAAGATGCTCGCATTGTAGTAGTTGGGCAGGCACCTGGACGCAAAGCACAAGAAACACGCTTAGTTTGGAACGATCCTAGTGGGGACCGTTTACGCGATTGGCTGGGGATAACCCGTAAACAGTTCTATGAATCGAAGTACATTGCCCATATACCAATGGATTTTTACTACCCGGGAAAGGGTAAATCAGGTGACAATCCCCCTCGTAAAGGGTTTGCGGAAAAATGGCACCCCCGGTTATTAGCAGAAATGCCAAAGGTTGAAACAATGCTTTTTGTCGGGGGTTATGCCCAGAAGTATTATTTAGGCGAAAGACGTAAGGAAACTCTGACGGAAACTGTGAGAAGTTTTAGAGAGTACTTACCGGAGTACTTGCCATTGGTTCATCCATCGCCACGGAATATTGGCTGGTTCAAACGTAATCCGTGGTTCGAACAGGAATTGATACCTATGTTACGGGAGTTCACATCAAGGGTTGTGACGTCATGAACGTTTGGGGGGTCAAGGATGGCTCGATACACGAATGAGTTCTTACCAACAACACTTTATGTAATGGCAGGTATAGGAGTTCTGATCATCAGCTTTCTTGTGGACATAAGGATCCCTATACTCCCACCGGTTGCCAGATTACTTGGGTTGGCTGTCGTGTTGACAGGCATGACCCTTGTTGTCTGGTCTGCGAGGCATCTAGAAGGCGCATTTCATGGAGAAGTTGAACCGAGAATGGATGTATTAATTACGAGCGGCCCCTACAGGTTTGTCCGCCATCCGGTTTATTTGGGAATGACCATTGCTTTAATAGGGCTTACTATTGCTTTTAGAAGTTGGCTTGGATTGCTTGGGGTGTTTGTTTTCTTTCTCCCCAGTGAGATTTATCGGGCAAAATCTGAAGAGAAGGCGTTAACAACCAAATTTGGGAGTGAATGGGAAAAGTATAAATCTCGGACCGGTTTTATGATGCCACATGTGAGGAGGTCAGTCGATAGATAACCAAAGAATACTTCGCTAAAGCGGCATCAGAATCAGGGCGCTGGGTATACAGGAGGGCGATCTTATGGAGGTAAAGATTCGGAAAGCAACAGCTGGTGATGCAAAAGGCATTGCCCGGGTGCATGTTGATGCGTGGAAGTCAACCTATAGGGGATTGGTTTCCAACGAATACCTTGACAGCCTTTCGTATGAAAGCCGGGAGCAGATGTGGGCGAAGGTAATCGATTCCAATAAACAGACTAGTGAAGACTTTATCATAGTGGCATGTGATGGGAACGAGATTGCGGGATTTGCAGCAGGTGGCCGCTCTAGGGACAGTGCTGACAAATTTGAAGGAGAAATTGGAGCCATTTATATCCTGGAACACTATCAAAGGATGGGAATCGGCCGGAGATTGATGTCTGCAGCGGTTGGGCACCTTTTTGATGCAGGGATCGCATCAATGATCATTTGGGTGTTGAGAGAAAACAATAATGCGATCAGGTTTTATGAAAGTCTAGGTGGGAAGCTGGTCGGCACCAAGGAAATGAAGATAGGCGATCGCTTCCACACCATTGTCGGATATGGATGGGATGTTTTGGAATACCAATTTAAAGAATGGAACAAAAGATAGGCAGGGATGTTCATGAATATTAAAATTCGCAAGGTGACACCTGAGCTTACAGAAGACTACATCCACTTTTTTGATTCAACACCACACGATGATAATGTTGATGAACATAAGTGCTACTGTGTGTGTTGGTGCAACGACGATTTTGAAGGCAAGGACTTCTCCACAGGAGAGAAGAGCATATGCATTGCGGTACGTGAAAGGTAACAACATTCAAGGCTACCTTGCTTATAGCGGTGACAGAGTCGTGGGATGGTGCAATGCCAACACTAAAGCGGATTGTCTGAAGTGCGCCAGCTGGCGAAGGTTTATGAAGCATGTACCAATCGAGGAACCTGACTCTGGCATCAAAGTTAAATCGGTTTTTTGTTTTGTAATTGCTCCAGATATGAAAAGAAAGGGTATTGCTACGCTCAT
>JAAYNP010000007.1 GCA_012520795.1 Bacillota bacterium | reverse complement strand
CACCGTACGATCTGGTTCGCAAGATGAGGGCTTCATTTTATACTGCCGGACTGCTACTGGCCAGGCTTGGCAGGGCGGAAGTCCCCTTGCCTGGAGGGTGTTCAATTGGCTCAAGGCCTGTAGATTTTCATCTCCGCGGGTTTTCTCAGATGGGTGCAGATATAGCTATTGAGCATGGGTTCATGAAAGCAAGGTGCCGAAGGTTGGTCGGAACCAATTACTATATCAATCGTTCCAGTGTAGGCACAACTATGAATCTGATGATGGCAGCCACTCTCGCCGAAGGGACAACAATCTTGGAAAACTGTGCCAAGGAACCGGAGGTTGTTGATTTGGCCATTTTCCTCAACGGCATGGGAGCCCAGGTTCGCGGCGCCGGTACCGATGTGATCCGCATTGACGGCGTGGATAAACTTCACGGCATTGAATACTCGATCATTCCAGACCGGATCGAAGCAGGGACGTTCATGTTTGCCACAGCCATTACCGGAGGCGACGTAGTAATCAAAGATATCGTAATCGAGCACCTTCGGTCGTCGATCTCCAAGATTGAGGAAGCGGGAGTGATTGTGGAGAAAGGTTCCACCGAGATCAGGATTGTTGCTCCCGAGAAACTGCAGGCTATTGATTTGGAAACGGCGCCTTATCCCGGCTTTCCAACCGATCTGCAGCAGCCGTTGGTAGCTTGTATGAGCGTTGCCGAGGGTACTAGTGTTGTCCGGGAGAATATATTCGACCGTTTCCGATATGTGGACGAACTGCGCCGAATGGGTGCCGACATCAAAGTGGAACGGGAAACAGCCATTGTGCGGGGCGTATCTCAGCTTACCGGCGCACCCGTTGAAGTGACTGACTTGCGAGCCGGTGCGGCTTTGGTAATCGCCGCATTGAAGGCCTCCGGTATCACGGAAGTCTATGGTTTGGATGTCATTGACCGCGGCTATGAGCGGTTTGAAGAAAAATTGCAGGGTCTGGGGGCGGACATCAAACGGGTAGAAACCCGTGAGGGGATCGATGCTTTTGCGGAAATCCAATCCAAAGCTTAAAGAAAGGGGGGCACCCCCTTTTTTTGTGGCCGCTATTCTTCGATCATGAGGTCTGATGCTACAAGAATCTCCGCTGTCACCGTTTCAGCAATGACTAAAAACTGCAGCTTAAGTGTATACGCTTGGCCGTTGATAGAGATGATCCGGTTGTGGATAATACTGCGGATCAGCCGCGGGTCCAAGCTATCCACTTCTTGGCCGATTAAATCATGAAGCAGGTTGCGGGCTGTATCGCCGATTTTAAGGCTGAGATGAGGATCTTTGACATTTAGCTCCAGCCTCAGGTCTTTTACAACTCTGCGTCTCCGGTCGGCCAAGCTTTCTTCAAGGCGTTCAATCCGGCTGTCCCGCTCACTCAGTTCGCTCTGGAGCATATCCAGATTAATCGCCATTTCGTCTATCAATGTACCAGAGTAGAAGATGGCTGCAGCAGTACCAATAATAAGGCCGAAGATAAAACACGCCGCTGCAAACCGAAGCTGCTGCCTGTCAATGATCCACAGTCTCACCCTATTTTCCTCCGGTGATTGTGATGATCAGCCAATAACCGGCATAAGCACCGAAAAGAGCGCTGATGATCAGCGCGAATTGGCGGATCAATGCCGAAAGCTGGCCGCCAAAGAGCCCGCTTTCGATCATCCTGATGGTGGGAAAAGTTCCACCAATTGCCACGACTATAGACCAGATTCGGTTGATTTTAACCAGTTCCCGCATCATCATAAAAGGTGACGCTTTTGTAAAGAAAGCTGCGAATGATCCGCAGATTGAGCCTCCCACCAACACGCCAAAGGCCAGAAAGAAGGCTAACAGGATTTCCCGGGAAACTCGCAGAAGCATATCAAAGATCACCTCGTGCATCTATATGCGGCCGGGGATCGAAAAATGTGAGGGGATTTTGATGTTCGTTCCACTGCATGTCCATAGTGAGTATTCATTGTCCAAATCATGCATCAAGATCGAAACACTGGTCAAAAAGGCACGGGCTCTGGGCTATACAGCCTTGGCTTTGACTGATCATAATACTATGGGCGGCTTAGTTGAGTTTTACCAGGCATGCCAGCGGTATGATCTTAAGCCTATACTTGGGTTGGAGTTGGATTTGAGTGATCTGGGCGGCTGTGCAAGCGTGATCTTGTTGGCGCAAAACCATCTTGGCTATGAAAATTTGCTGAAACTCGCTTCCACACCAAAGCCTGCAGGTGTTGACACTCTGAGTAGCCATTGTGCAGGACTGATTGGTATTGTCAGCTTTATGGAAGCTTCTCGGGCACGGGAGACTTACCGGCAGCTGGCAGATATCTTTGCACCCGGAGACTTGTACGTGGAATTGCCCATAGATGGCGCAAAAACGCTTGACCAAGCTGTTCATTTGACTAAGGTTCTGCCCGCCCATTCTCTTGTCGCCGCGCAGAGCCTCTACTATCTGGAAACGAAGGACCGGCACTTGGCTGAAGTGCTTTGGCAGAGCAACCTAGAATACGCCAATCAGGTTCAGAATGTCGGCAGAGGCACCCTGCCTTTGCTCGCTCCGGATCAGGTGTACAAGTTATGCAGCCTCTGGCCGCAGGCGATCAAAAACACAGAGCTAATTGCCAATCTGTGCAATGTCCGCTTGGAGCCGGAAACGGCGTTGCCAAAATTGCCGGAGGGTTATAACCTTAGGGAGCTTGCCCGGGCGGGGGCGGAGCAGCGCTACGGTAGACTCGATTCCCAAATCACCAAGCGGTTGGAATACGAGCTCTCGGTGATTGAGTCGATGGGTTTCAGTGACTATTTTGTGATCGTCTGGGATGTTGTCCGTTTTGCCAGAGAAGCCAAAATCCCTGTTGGGCCCGGCAGGGGCAGTGCCGCCGGCAGTTTGGTGGCATATTGCCTGGGCATAACTGATGTTGATCCCATTGCCAACAATCTGATTTTTGAACGGTTTTTGAACAGGCAGCGGCGCAGCCTTCCTGATATTGACGTTGATATCTGTTACCAAAGGCGGGAAGAAGTCTTTGATTATGTTGTCCGCCGTTATGGAAAGGATCATGTTGCCAAGATAGGTACCTATGGAACTTATGGGTATAAAAGTGCAGAAAAAGAAATTGCCAAAAAACTGGGAAAGAGCAGACCAGAGTTGGTTCAGCAGTTGATCGGGCTTAAGCAGTATTTCTCAACCCATGCGGCAGGAGTGATCATCACACCCAAACCGGTTACGGCATACAGCGGTGTGGAAGAGGTTGACGGCACATGGGTTACCCAACTGGCCATGGATGATTTGGAATTCATGGGTGTCTTGAAGATCGATTTTTTGGGGCTGCGGACTTTGACCATCCTTAAAGATATTGAACTTCTGGTACAGGAAACCGATCCGGCTTTCAGCTTAAAGAGCATTCCTTTTTCAGATCAAGCCACTTGTGAGCTGCTGCAGCAGGGGCTCACCCTTGGGATATTTCAGCTGGAAAGCCAATTGTTCCAGGAGGTGCTGCCTCAGATTAAACCAGACTCATTTGCTGAGCTTGTGGCAGCACTGGCCTTGGCCAGGCCCGGCCCCTTGAAACAGATTCCCCTGTTCGTTCAACGTAAAGAGGGTTTGGCACCGGAAAACTATGTACATCCAAAACTGGCAGACATATTAGGTGAGACACATGGGTTGATGGTGTATCAGGAACAAGTAATGCAGGTTGCCCATGAAATTGCGGGATTGAGCCTGGAAGAGGCGGACTTGCTGAGGGTCGCGATCAGCAAAAAGGACCATAACGCCGTGAAACAACTGCGGCAGAAGTTTATTGCCGGCTGCCAGAAGGCGGGCCTTAATTTCAAATCCAGCCATGAGCTGTACCTGCAAATCGATCGCTTTGCCGATTATGCATTCAATAAAGCCCACAGCACTGCATATGCAGTTATAACCTGGCAGATGGCATATTTGAAAGCAAATTACCCGATCCAGTTTTATATTGGGCTGCTCAAACATACAACGGATATTGAGAAGCTGGGCGATATATACCACGAATGCAGGATGCGGGGGGTTAGAATTCTACCGCCGGATATCCGCTATTCTGAAGCGGAGGCAAGCATGGAAGCAGAAGCCCTGCGGATCGGCTTTGGCAATCTAAAACACATCGGCCTCGGGCAGGCTCAGGCACTTGTGTCGGAGCGAGCCAAAGGAGGTTTTGCCAGTTTGCATGATCTCATTGCCAGAGTTGAACTTCATCAGAATACCAAACTGGCTCTAGCCTTTGCAGGGGTACTGGATTGTTATGGAGATCGCCGGCGCATTCTGGCAAAGCTGCAAACGGGACAGCAGAGCCTGGGTGGGAACAGCGAACTTGCATTGCTTGAGAAGGAAAAGGAAATAGTAGGTATATATTTGTCTGGCCACCCGGTGCATAAGTGGGAGGGCTTTCTTAAGGGGCTTGAGCCAAGCTTGGGAAGATTTGTAGCCGGTCACATCAGGCATGTACGGGAAATCGACAGGCAGTATGCAGGCACCATTGTAGGTCATGAACGGCAGTGGCGATTTGTGTTGCCAACAGAGGGCCATTTATGGCATGATCTAGTTAAGGAAGGAGCCATGGTAGCTTTATTCGGCACAGTTTCCGGCGATCAGGTTGAAGTGGATTGGGTACTGCCCCTCAAACCATTGTTGATGCTGGTCCCGAAATCTGAGGGGATCCTTGCATTAAAGGACATACTGACTAAACATAGGGGCAGCACACCAGTTATTTTAAGCCTCGGCCAGGGAGTGTTTCAGTTAATCGACCCCCGGTTTTGGGTTAAGGATAAAGCGGGAGCACTAGAGTCCCTTGCAGGGCTTGTTAAATATGCGCACTGGATCGATCCCTGGCAAAGCAGGGTTTTGGATGGCAACATGGAAAACTAACAATAGGTAATACCTAATGGGGGGGCAGGCAGCTTGGAACATAAGTCAACAGGGGTCCATTTTGATCAGAACTATGTGATGATCCAGGCGCTTGAAAATGGAGTCACCATTTTTGGATTGACGCGGGGGCCGGATACGAAATTCCACCATACGGAAAAACTGGATCAAGGAGAGGTCTTGATCGCTCAGTTTACATCCCATACATCAGCTATCAAGATTCGGGGCAAAGCCAAGATTTTTACCAGTATCGGCATCACCACTTCGGGCTCATAACTGGTGCAAGGAGGAATATCAATGTGGACCGTCGTCTATATTGCTCCCAATCATGCGATCGCAGGTATGTTGAAAGAGCTGTTGAACAATGAAGGCTTTGTAGTCATGCTGCGCCCTGTTGGGCCTCCTCATTTGGGCGCTTCAGGGAGTGTCGAAATTCTGGTCCCTGATTCAGAAGCCGAAGAAGTTCTAGAGATCATCAACAGTTCCATAGGTGATGCTTCTGTTTAGTTTGGCAAGATGTTCGGAAAAAGGTGATAGGATGTTACATGTATTCAGGAACAAACCGAAGTATGCTACTGTCAGGACAACCAAGGCGGATCAAGAGGTGGAAGCCAATGGCGCCCAACCCAGGAAAAACGCTGATCAACTATGGACACGTTGTGACGACTGCAGTTCATTGATTTATAACAAGGAACTGCAAAAGAACCGCTATGTCTGTCATCATTGTGGATTCTGTTTTCGCATGTCGGCAGTGGAACGCCTGCAGCTTTTGACTGACGAATGCATGTTTACGCCCTTTGATGCTTTGGTTTCTGCAAACCCTCTGGATTTTCCGGGGTACCCGGAGAAAATCGCCCACTACCAAAACATAACTCAGCTTGATGAGGCAATCCTGATAGGAGAAGCGAAGATCGAGGGTTACAGCTGTGTTCTGGGTATAATTGATTTTGGCTTTATCGGCGGCAGTATGGGCAGTGTCGTGGGAGAGCAGATTGCGCGGGGTTTCGAACACGGGATTGCCAAAGAGCTGCCAGTTGTGGTTGTTTCCGGTGGCGGTGGCGGGGCCAGGATGCAGGAAGGAATCTTCAGTTTAATGCAGATGGCCAAGACTGCACAAGCTGTAGGCCGTTTTAAAAGGGCCGGGTTGTTCTATTTATCGATCCTGACTCATCCGACCATGGGCGGTATCTATGCCAGCTTTGCCTCCTTAGGTGATATTATCCTGGCAGAACCGAAGGCTTTGATTGGTTTTGCAGGGCCCCGTATTGTCGCTCAAACGACGCGTCAGAAACTGCCGCCTGATTTTCAGACAGCTGAGTATGCCCTAAAGCACGGCATGATTGACGGAATCGTGACTCGATCAGAGATGAAGGCGACTATCGGGAAACTGCTGAGTTTTCATTTATGAGGTGAGGCTGGTGCCGACGATATTTGAATGGGAAAAACCATTGGTTGAACTGGAAGAGAAAATCAATGAGCTGCGCACGTTTGTTTATGAACAGGGTATTGATTTCAGAGATGAGCTAAATGACTTGGAACGCAAGGCTGACAAGCTGAGGAAAGAGATCTATGAGCGATTGACCCCGTGGCAGCGGGTCCGCATGGCCCGCCACCCGGATCGGCCTACGGCCTTGGACTATATTAAAATGATTTTTGATGATTTCTATGAGCTGCACGGGGATCGCCGGTTCGGTGACGATCAGGCAATTGTTGGCGGGATTGCCATCTTGGACGGCGAGCCGGTGACAGTGATCGGCCCGCAAAAAGGCCGGGACACGAAGGAAAACATTATCCGCAATTTTGGACTGCCTCATCCTGAAGGTTACCGCAAGGCTCTGCGTTTGATGAAACAGGCCGAGCAGTTTCACAGGCCCATTATTACCCTTATTGACGTGGTTGGAGCTTATCCCGGGATTGAAGCTGAACAGCGCGGGCAAGGCCTGGTGATTGCCGAGTGCATTGAACAGATGTCTTTTTTGGAAGTGCCGATCGTCTGTATTATTACCGGTGAAGGCGGCAGTGGAGGGGCTTTGGCTATCGGAGTGGGAGATCGGGTTCTGATGCTGGAGCACTCATGGTACTCAGTGATTTCACCTGAAATGTGCGCCACAATTTTGTGGAAAGATGCCAATAAAGCGCCAGAAGCGGCAGAGTTATTAAAATTAACCTCAACAGATCTGTTGAAATTTGGTATTATTGATGATGTGATCACTGAGCCGATCGGAGGGGCTCACCGCGATCATGAAGGTACCGGCAGGCAAGTCAAGGCATTTCTGCGGCGGCACCTGTCGGAAATTAGGAAAATATCCGTTGATGAGCTGGTTAACCAGCGTTTGGAACGTTTCCGCAAATTTGGGGAGTTTCAAGCAAAGAAGCTGGCTGAAACGGTAGATTAAAACTGCAGGTTATGCTTAGGAGTTGGAATTATGGTGAGAAAGACGAAAATTTTATGTACAATCGGGCCTGCAACCGAGAGTCCGAGAATGATTGCGGAGCTGGTTAAGGCCGGCATGAACGTGGCACGGTTGAACTTATCGCATGGATCAAGTGACGAACACCTGCAAAGAATTGGGATCATTCGTCAATGTGCAGAAGAACTGGGAGTAAACGTCGGCATCCTTTTGGACATCAAAGGCCCGAAAATCAGGATTGGAGAGCTTGAACCGGACAAATTCCCGATCGAAGCTGGTCAGGAGCTGATTCTGACACCAGAAGAGCGTACCGGATCTCCGGAGAAGATCTTTGTCAGCTATCCTTTTCTTGCTGAAGATCTCAATCCAGGGGACACAGTTTATATCGATGACGGTCTGATTGAACTTGTAGTTCTGTCGAAAACAGAAAAACAGCTGATCTGCAAAGTGATCGTCGGCGGTATGCTCGGATCCCGCAAAGGAGTCACTCTGCCAGGAGTTAATATTAAACTGCCGCCCTTGACAGAAGAAGATATTACCCATATCCGGTTTGGGGTTGAACATGGTGTAGATTTCATTGCCGCGTCTTTTGTGCGCCAGGCGGATCATGTGGTTGCCGTTAAGGACTTGATTCGCAGTTTTGGCGGGGATATCCCGGTGATTGCCAAAATCGAGTCGGGAGAAGGGATCCGGAACATTGATTCCATTGTTGACGCAGCTGATGGAATCATGGTTGCCAGAGGGGACATGGGAGTGGAGATCCCTCCTGAAGAGGTGCCGTTGGCCCAAAAAATGATCATTCAAAAATGTAACGACCTGGGTAAGCCAGTGATTACCGCCACTCAGATGCTTGATTCCATGATTCGTAATCCAAGGGCTACCAGGGCTGAGATAACTGACGTGGCCAATGCCATCCTTGATGGGACAGATGCGGTCATGTTATCGGGAGAGACTGCGGTTGGCAAGTACCCAATCAAAGCAGCCGCTTTAATGAACACTATTGCTGTCAGGATTGAACGGTCCATGGACTATCTGGCAAGGTTGGAAGCCAGGCGCCGCAACAGGCGCCAGAATATTGCCGACGCCATCAGCCTGGCTACTGTTCAGACCGCTCATGATTTGGATGCAGCAGCCATTCTCTGCTCAACACAGTCCGGGGCAACCGCCCGGTCGATCGCCAAGTACCGCCCGGAAGCCATGATTATTGCGGTGTGCAATTCTGAAACTGTTGTCAACCAACTGATGTTAACTTGGGGTGTGAACCCGATTCTGGCCAAAAAACCGGATACGCTTGAAGAACTGATTGATGTGGCAATCAATTCCGCCAGGGAGCGGGGTCTTGTAAAACAAGGCGATATCGTGGCAATCACAGCCGGAGTCAAGACAGGGGTGCCGGGAAGCACCAATTTACTGCAGGTGCAGCGAATTGGTGCCGATGTTTAGGTTGGGATTTCTTTATGCATCAGAGTTGCCGTTTTCGCAAGGACAGATGGTGTAGATAGACGCGTCGAATGTTTTGTTGGATATCACGTGGAGTTGTCCATTGGCATCTTTGATTTTTGTCTTTTTGATATCCAGGCTGACGACGGTGCCGTCAATGTTGCTGACCTTGACACGGGCACCCACTTTGAAATCAGTGTCGGCTATGAGGAAGATTCCAGCTAAGATGTCCTGAGTCATGCTGTTGGCATTGGAAGCTATCCCTACGAGGATCAAGGCAATGCTGCCTGAAAAAGCCACACTGATATGGGGAAGACCCAGCACGGCAAACACAATGGAAATCATGAATACCCAACAGGCGAAAGTTAGGAAAGCTTGTACAAAACCAATAATCCCTGGTTCCAGGTGAAATCTGTGCATAATCCGGCTGACAAATCTTTTCAGCAGCCGGATTATATAACTGCCGAGTGCGACTACAATCACGGCAACAGGCAGCCTGGGCAGATAAAGCATTATTTTCTCATAGATCTGGGCCACAACTTCGTTTTCCACGATAATACCTCCATATTGAATAATCTGCTTGCTATGCTTGCATATTTTCGGTATGCAGACGGCTGAATCCTGCACCAGAGGTGAGGGTGGGATTTGAAACCGGAGCTAAATCACTTAGAAGGGGATCTGGCAGATGAAGCATTTGAAGCTGTTCATTTCTTACTACAAGACAGAAAAAAAGCTGTTCTTTATTGATATGGCCTGTGCGACATCAATTGCCATTATGGATCTGGCTTTTCCGATCATCACACGGACATTCATGAAGGACTTTATCCCAAACCGAAACCTAAGGGCAGTGGCTTTGTGGGTAGTGTTCCTGATAGGCCTTTATCTCGTCAGGTGGCTTTGCCAGTATATCGTAGATTACTGGGGTCACGTGGTAGGCGTGAATATGGAGTATCATATGCGCAAGGATTTGTTTTCACACTTGCAGACCCTCGACTTTCAGTTTTATGACAACACAAAGGTCGGGCACTTAATGTCGCGGATCGTCAACGACTTGCGGGAAGTGACTGAATTAGCCCATCACGGGCCGGAAGATCTGTTTATTGCTTCGATTATGCTGGTTGGTTCCTTTGTCTATCTGATGACCATCAACATACCCCTGACATTGCTGGTTTTTGCCTTTATCCCAGTTATTGTCTTGTATGCTTACCGCCGGCGCAGCAAGATGGAGCTGGCATTTACCGAAGAGCGGAAACGAGTGGCTGATGTAAATGCCGAAGTGGAAAACAGCCTGTTGGGAATCAGGGTGGTCAAAAGCTTTGTCAATGAAGACTATGAACGAGGCCGCTTCGACAAGGCCAACGATGAATTTAAAATCGCCCGCCGCGGTGCTTTTCAAGCTATGGCCGAGTACAGCTCGGGCTTGAGTTTTTTTACCAATCTGTTGAATGTTATGGTGTTAGGAGCCGGGGCATGGTTTATGTATGTGGAGCGCATTGATCTGGCGGATTTGACAGCCTATTTGATGTTTATCAATTATTTCCTTCAGCCAATCCGCCGTCTGATCAGCTTTACTCAGCAGTATCAGCAGGGAATGACCGGTTTTGCCAGATTTGTGGAGCTGATGGAGGTCAAACCGTCGATTACTGACCGTCCGAATGCCGCAGCACCGGTGGAATTCAAGGGGAGTATTGATCTCAAAGGTGTGTCATTCCGCTATGACAGCAGTGAGGAAGTATTGGAAGATATTTCCCTGTCGATACCTGCCGGTGCAACAGCTGCCTTTGTCGGGCCTTCCGGTGGCGGCAAGACTACGCTTTGCCATCTGATTCCGCGCTTTTATGATGTAGCCAAAGGAGCGGTTTACATAGACGGGATCGATGTTCGCGATCTAAAGCTTGCTGCGCTGCGGTCTCAGATAGGGTTGGTTCAACAGGATGTTTTTTTGTTCACAGGCGCCATAAGGGATAATATTCTTTACGGCAAGCCGGATGCGTCCGAGCAGGAGATGATTGAGGCTGCAAAAAAAGCGCAAATCCATGATTTTGTAGCCACACTGTCAAACGGCTATGATACCTATGTGGGAGAGCGGGGAATCAAGCTTTCGGGCGGGCAAAAACAGCGGATTGCGATTGCCCGGGTATTTCTGAAAAACCCACCGATCCTTATTTTGGATGAGGCAACCTCGGCCCTGGACAGTGTCACTGAACATGAAATCCAAGCAGCCCTTGTGGAATTGGCCCGCGACCGGACTACTTTGATTATTGCCCACCGCTTGTCCACTATCAGCCGCTCGGATCGAATTTATGTGATCACTGACGGCAGAATTCAGGAGCATGGCACGCATGAGCAATTGCTGAAACGGGGAGGGTTGTACAGCGAACTCTATACCGAGCAATTTGGCAAGACTGCGGTGTAAGCCAAAGTAAGGTCTCAAGTTTCCCAATTTCCAAGGAGGTGAACAGTAATGGATAATGCTCCTCCACTGGAGTTAAGTATTCCTGCAGATGCAGAGCTGGTGGAATTGCCTGCTGTGGACAGAATTGCCGTTCCCACCATGGATTTGCGCCGGGCTATCGAATCTCGAACCACTGTGCGCAGATACAGCAGCGAGCCTTTGAACCTTGATGAATTGTCCTACCTGCTGTGGTGCACGCAGGGGGTTAAAAAGGTTATACCTGGCAGAGCCACGATTCGCAATGTGCCTTCAGCTGGAGCAAGGCATCCGTTTGAGACATATCTTCTGATCAACAATGTTGCGGGCTTAAGGCGGGGATTGTACCGGTATGCAGCCAGTAAACACAAGCTGATTGCCCTAAGCCTAGAACACGAACAGCTTATCGAGAAACTGGTGCAAAACTGCTTCAATCAGGAGCACATCAGGAACAGTGCGGCTGTCTTTATCTGGAGTGCGGTAATTTGGCGCACGAAGTGGCGCTATGGCGAGCGCAGCTACCGCTATATCCATCTGGATGCAGGCCATGTATGTCAAAATTTGTACCTGGCGGCAGAGCCTATTGGCAGCGGAGTTTGTGCTGTTGGCGCTTTTGATGATGATGCCCTCAATGCAGTTTTGGGATTTGATGGCAAAGAACAGTTCGTGGTTTATATGGCAACTGTCGGCAAAAAGCCCGGGGCTTAGTAAAAGGACACGAAGAGTTAGGGAAGCAAGAGTTCCCCTAACTCTTCCACGGAATAGGCTATAGCTGTTGGCTGATGCGCCTTTATTTCTTCCAGATTACCATATCCGTAAGTAATCCCAATAACATCGATGCCGTTGGCTTTGGCGCCGATAATATCAAACTTGCGGTCGCCGATCATCACTGCCTCTTCCGGTTTGCAGCAGAGGCGTTCCAGTATGGCAGCGATCAGCTCAACCTTGTTTGTGCGCCGGCCATCGAGAAAACTTCCGACAACCAGTTCTTTTTCGAAAAAGCGATCAATCTTGAAGTACTCCAGAATCTGCAGCGCATAGACCTCTGGCTTGGTGGTGGCAACGGCTAACGTTTTGCCGGCTTGAACAAGGCCTTCCAAAAGCTCTGGGATTCCCGGATAAATGATGTTCTGGAATAGCCCGTGTTCGTGGAAGTACTGCCTGTAGATTTTTATGGCTTGCGCTGTTTGCTCCGCATCGAAGTTGTAGAATTCCTTGAATGACTCGGATAATGGAGGCCCAATGAACTTCTTGAGAACTCGCGGCTCTCCGTCAATGCCAAAGTGTTTAAGGGCATGAATCAAAGAATTGATTATACCTTCTCCAGGATCGCTCAAGGTTCCGTCCAGATCGAAGATAATGCATTTACGCTTCTGCATAGAATCCTCCTCTAACCACCATTATTAGGCTGTTTTATTGTTAAAACCACTGTATCAAGAATATACCTTTGCCTTGAATGTGGGTGAGGCTGGGGAAGCGGCTTGATTAGAGGCCTTTCCCAAACTTCTCTTCAGATATTCTCAGCTGTTTGCTTAAAATGCGCTTCCGCAGATGATAAGGAATCTCTTTATGGAGAGCATGGCTGACCCTAGTCTGCAGTACAGAACCGTCAGCCAGGACTTTTTCATAGTACATATGATCAGTATCGCGAATCATCTCCCAACCGTTCTTCTCACAGTAGTTTTTCAAGTCCCGAAATCTGGGCGGCATCATTCCAGCTCCAGTAGATCTCTTATTTCATCATCATTGTCGCAAAGCCGCACCCGTAACACATATGGGAAATGGGAGCGCCGGTTGGGAGCGTTGAGAAATAACTGCGAACGCTTAACATAGTCTTGAGCGTAGAATTTCAAATCGTCAATCAAGGCCTTGACGGCTTGTTCCAAGGTACTGCCGTTTACGTATATTTCGAGCTGATCTAGGGCCAAAGTTACGGAGTGATCCGCTTCAGAGATGATCTTTGGCTGCAAAGAAAAGTTAGAAAGAATCATTTTCTGCAAATCGGCACGCAAAGCTAAGACTTGCTCAGAGCTCTTACGGTTGATTATTCCGGGTTGAAAAGCATTGAACACCTTGTCGTACAAAGATGAAATGTTTCTTCTCGCTTCAGTGATGCTAAGTTCAGTTAACATAGTCACCCTCCTTTTCACCTCCATAATAAAAAAATATGTACAAAATGTACAGTATGTACATTTTGTACGTAGATATAATATCCAAAACAGCTGGTTATATTCGGAAAAGCGAAGTGATAGATGGTGCGAAAGTTTACTGGACATGACGCCGCTTTCTCTATTGTGGCGGAAAAAATAAACCCCAAGTAGCTTGGGGTTATCTGCAATTGGTGCCGAAGGAGGGAGTCGAACCCTCATGGGTCAAGCCCACACGATTTTGAGTCGTGCGTGTCTGCCAGTTCCACCACTTCGGCATGACTAGTATATCCTTGCCGGCAAATTATATTTTAGCATGGATGATCCGGTTTTGCAACGGTATTTTTTCTTATGTAGTTATTCTGTGATAATGTCATGTTGGATTAATTCTGGTAAAATGTCACCTATGAGAGAGGAGATATTCAACATGACTCCACAGGAAATGAAGAAACTGAGAGTCATCGATCAAACTATCGCT
>JAAYNP010000066.1 GCA_012520795.1 Bacillota bacterium | reverse complement strand
TTTGTTTTTTCTTTAGAAACATCAATGGCCGAGGCATCTGATTCCGAAATGTGTCTTGGTGCATGGATTTGCAAATGGATATACCCCTGAATAAATTCAGAAAATTCTGGTTATCTTTAGGCAGTTAGCTATCAACCAAAGTAATAGTTCCAAGTCGATGGAGAAGCTGTCATCCGGGTATCGGATTAACCGTGCTGGAGACGACGCTGCCGGCCTCGCAATCTCTGAGAAGATGAGGGCCCAGATTCGCGGCTTGAAACAAGCCAGCAGGAATGCCCAAGACGGCATCTCGTTGATCCAGACAGCCGAAGGTGCATTGAACGAATCTCACGCAATTCTGCAAAGGATGCGCGAGCTTGCTGTTCAGGCTGCCAACGACACCAACGTGGACAAAGACCGAGTAGCGTTGCAGAACGAAGTTGCAGCTTTGATCGCAGAACTTGACAGGATCGGCGGTAACACTGAGTTCAATACTCAGAAACTGCTTGATGGAACATTTACGGGTAAGGTTATCCACATCGGCGCCAATATTGGCCAAACCTTGACAATAACGGTTGGAAACATGACAGCAAGCGGGTTGAGTGTCGAGAATGTTAATATTTCAACGCAAGCCGGTGCTAATACAGCTATCAGTACGATCGATGGGGCTATCGAAGAGCTGTCTGCAGAACGGTCGCAGTTGGGTGCTTGGCAGAACCGCCTGGAGCACACCATTGCTAACCTCAATAACGCCAGTGAAAACCTGCAGGCTGCTGAGTCACGCATCCGCGATGTTGACATGGCTGAGGAAATAATGTCCTTTACAAAGAATACGATTCTGCAGCAGGCTGCCACAGCCATGTTGGCTCAAGCGAACATGGCTCCGCAGTCAGTACTACAGCTTCTCGGATAGGGAGATATTAGCTGAGGATACTAGTATCTATCACAAAGCCAAAGACATATATGTCTTTGGCTTTGTTTACAGATTAGCATAACCTGTGATGAGGTGGCGTTTTAATGTTATTGAGTATAGGCCTTATGGTGAAGAATGAATCGAAGCATTTGGATACGTGCCTGCAGAGCTTAATGCCGATCCTAAATAAACTTGATTCAGAACTGATCATTGTTGACACCGGTTCCACAGACAACTCTGTGGAAATTGCGCAGAGATATACCGACATGGTGTATCATCATGAATGGTTTGATGACTTTGCCGGTATGCGCAATATCGTCCTCAGTTACTGCTCTGGCGAATGGTTTTTCTATGTTGACGGGGACGAGGTTGTGGAAGATGCGTCTGGTATTGTCCGGTTTTTCAAAACGGGTCAGCACAGGAAATACAATGCTGCTTTCATCGACATGAAAAACCCCTATTCCAGCAGAGAAATAGATGGGTACAGTTTATTTCAAGCGTTGCGGTTTTTTAGAAAAGATGATGATTTTCATTTCAAGGGCATTGTCCATGAACAACCTCAAGCAAAGGGGCCTGTCGCCCGGGTTGGAGGAAGCATAATACACTATGGCTACATATCTGATGACCCAGAACTGATGGAGTACAAGTTCCAGCGAAATGTGGCTCTCATACAAAAAGTGTTGTCTGAAGACCCAGATAACATACACCATTTATATCAGTTATCACAGAGTTACGGTATGTACGGTAAGTATCGCGACGCCCTTGAACCGATCGAAAAAGCCTACTGCCTTGCCAAGAAAAAGGGACTTGCACAGTACATGAACGTAGTGACACAGATGGCGAGTGTCTACTATCAGAATCAGATGTTTCAACAATGCGAAGCGATTTGCCGAGAGGGATTGGGAACAAAAAGCGGTTATATGGATCTTGCCTATTACCAGGCTATGTCACAGGCAGAGTTAGGTAAGTCGAGAGAATCGATTCCCTTGTTTAAGAAGTACTTGTCTCTGGTGAATCAATACGAATCAGGCCAGGGTATGATTGATTTTACGATTGCCCATCATACCGTACGTAATAAGGAACGCGCCTTTGCAATGCTTTGCGGCATATATGCCAAACTGGGTGATTATGAAAAAGCGGAAGAGTACGGCACCATGGTAACAGCACCTGAACTGGCTAAACATGTAGTTCCTCACCTGGTTGATGCTTATTTCAATCAAGACGACTATAATGCAATAAGAAAACTGTACAACAAATGGCAGCATGATGAAGGTATCTTAAGCACCATCGAAAGGGCGATTGAGAATAAGCTATTGGTCGCGACGCCACAAGAAAAACAGGAAATTGCACGTCTATTCGCTGATATGGGTAATACATACGGACTGCTGAATGCTGCACGTTATCATTATCTGGATGGAAGGGATCAAGTCACGCTGGATTTCTGGCGCAAAATCGCGGAGATTGATTTGAACCGAAAAGAAGTCTATTATGGCGATCTTATCCTTTTTTGCATGAATAAAGGGCGATCGCTCGTTGAGCTCCTGAAAAATGTTCGGAATGAAAATATCATGGCGTATTTCTCATATTTGTTCGGGGCTTACGAACAGTTGACCAAGGAGTTCCGAACGCTTTTTAACAACAAGACTTTATGGGAAACCGCTGAAGGGGACACACAAGTATACCGTATCAAGACGGCAATCATCT
>JAAYNP010000065.1 GCA_012520795.1 Bacillota bacterium | reverse complement strand
TTTTTCATGCAAAGGATTTGTTGGAAAGAATAGCTATTCTGTGGTAAGATGATTACCGAAAGCGATCTTTTTGGCAGAGGAGGATTTTGATGAGCAGCTTCGTCCTGTCGGCGTTTGCTGACGAAATTGACAGCAGTCTTAAGGTCCAGATGGAAGTTTTGGAGTTATTCGGCATTGATTACATTGAGATGCGCAATGTCAACGGCAAAGGGCTGGTCAACCACACGCTGCAGGAAGTCAAGGAGATAAAGCGCCAGCTTGATGACGGTGGCTTTAAGCTGTCGGCGGTGGGATCCCCGATTGGCAAGTACGGCATCAATGAAGACTTCGAGCCTCATTTGGATTTGTTCAAGCATACACTGGAGATTGCCCACCTGCTGGAAGCGCCCTACATTAGGATGTTCAGCTTCTGGATGCCGAGAGGGGAAGACCCCGAAAACTACCGGAACGCTGTCTTGGATCGCTGGGGGCAGTTTGTGGAAGCAGCCCGTGATTCCGGAATCATTCTGCTGCACGAAAACGAGAAAGGAATTTACGGCGATACGGCAGAGCGGTGCCTGGATTTACTGTACAGCCTGAACTGCGGCTATGTCAAGGCGACATTTGACCCGGCCAACTTTGTCCAATGTGACGAAGAGACATACCCCAAGGCATGGGAGATGCTGAAGGATTATGTTGAATACATGCACATCAAAGATGCCAAATACTCTGATCACAGCGTGGTGCCTTCAGGCCATGGCGACGGCAAGGTAAAAGAAATCCTGACGGAATTGGACAAGACAGGCAAGACTTATTTCCTGTCGCTGGAGCCGCATCTGAGCGGATACCAGGGGCCCGCTGGTGTCGAGCTGGGAAGCATCGGTGCCGCACTGCCCGCAGGCGACCAAAGGATGTTTGCCCTGGCTTATCAGGAACTGGCGAGGATAATTGCTGCAATTAAGGCTTAGGGAACCAAGGGCGGGAGCATTGAGCTAAGGCTCTAAAGGAGGTCCTGGTCATGCTGGAAAAAGAGTGGCAAACCTTGATCGATGTGGCAGAAGGGAAACGCTTTGCCCTTCCTCCGGTGGCCTTGATCATCGACAGCCCGTGGCTTCCGGATTATGCCGGAATCACTCACCTGGATTACTACTTCTTACCTGACTTGTGGCTCAAGGTCAACCTGCAGGTGGAACGGGAATTTCCCAACATCATCTTTTTGCCCTCGTTCTGGGTGGAATACGGGATGCTAATTGAACCTTCAGGCCTGGGTGCGCCTTTCATGTGGGCGCCAAACAGCATGCCTTCAGCCGTGAAGTTTTTGACCTCACCGGAAGATATTAGACGGCTGAAAGTGCCCAATCCGCACAGAGACGGGTTGATGCCGCCGATTCTCAATATGTACCGGTTTTTCAGCGCCAAACTGAAAGAGTCGGGGCAGGAAATCAAAATGGTTGCTTCCAGGGGGCCGCTGACCACAGCCTCTTTTGTCTATGGGCTGACTGATTTATTGATGGGCATCAAACTGGAGCCGGAAGCCATGAAAAAACTGCTGGAAATCACCACGGAGACGGTGATCGTCTGGCTTAAGGCTCAGCTGGAGGCCGTGCCTTCCGCGGAAGGGATCTTGGTCTTGGACGATATTCCCGGGCTGATGTCCCTGGAAGACTATAGTGAGTTCGCCCATCCCTACCTCATGGCCATATTTGCCGAGTTCGATGGCAAACTGATCGCTTACCACAACGACTCCAACACCACGCATATCCTGCCGCGCCTTGCGGAGCTGGATATCCACATCTTCAATTTCGGCAAAGAGGTGCCGCTGGAGAATATCCTGGAGCACACTTATGGTAAGATGGCCATTATGGGCAATATCTCGCCTTTAGAGGTTTTGAAGGAAGGAACACCGGAGGATGTGCGCCGGGAAGCGCAAGCTGTTTTGGCGCAGGCTCCGGACAGGTATTTCATCCTGTCTGTCGGCGGCGGTGTATCTCCCGGTACTCCAAAGCAAAATGTTGCGGTTCTGGAAAGAATAGCCGGGGGTGACTATGAATTGGGAGGATAGGTGTGCTGGAATTAAGGGGCAAGTACAACTCGGCCAAGGTTTTTACAAAAAACATCGATCCTGAAGCTGTGAACCAGATAATTGAGTTGTGCAGCCAGGAGTTTGTTCGCGGATCCAAAATCCGGATCATGCCTGATGCCCACGCTGGAGCCGGCTGTGTGATCGGCACCACCATGACTATCACCGATAGAGTGGTCCCGAATCTTGTGGGAGTAGACATCGGCTGTGGGATGTATACTTTGAAACTGGGGAAAATCAGGCTTGATTTGGAAAAACTGGACCAGGTGATTAACAGGCAGATTCCGCATGGATTCGATATTCGCAAAAAGAGGCACGCACTGGCATCCAAAATAGATCTGGGGAAGCTTAGGTGCAAAGACTTCATGGACCTAAACAGAGGCTACCTGTCCATCGGCACCCTGGGCGGGGGAAATCACTTCATCGAAGTAAACCGGGATGCGGAAGGCGGCCTCTATCTTGTGATCCATTCCGGCAGCCGCAATATTGGCCTGCAGGTGGCAGAATACTATCAAAGACTGGCTTATCAGAAGCTGAAGGGGAAAGCCAAGATCCCTAAACCACTGGCATACCTGGAAGGCAGAGACTTTCAGGATTACCTCCACGATATTGAGATCATGCAGCAGTATGCCCGCCTCAACCGCCAAGCCATGGCAGAAGTCATTCTTAAAGCCATGGAGTTGGAACCCGTTGATACCTTTACCACCATCCACAACTACATCGACACCAAGAATATGATTCTCCGCAAGGGCGCCATTTCGGCGCAGAAAGGGGAAAAGATGCTGATCCCCATCAACATGCGGGACGGGAGCGTCATTGCTGTAGGCAAAGGCAACCCCGATTGGAATTATTCCGCACCCCACGGCGCAGGGCGGGTGTTGTCCCGCAGGCAGGCGATGGCGCAGCTTGACATTGAAGAATTCCGGGAGGAGATGAAGGGAGTCTATACTACCTCTGTCGGTAGGGCCACCCTGGATGAGGCACCGATGGCTTACAAACCTATGGACGAGATCCTGGAAAACATCCAGGACGCTGTGGAAGTGGTGGAGATTATCAAGCCGGTGTATAATTTTAAGGCACATTAGGTGTGCAGGGCGGCCGAGCTGTCGGATTGGCCTTTTAACTCTAAGATGCCAGCGTCCCTGTGTACTGGACGTGATACTCGTCACATGCTCGACGCAATAACCCAAGTCGCTGTGCTTGCTTGCATATATAAGCGAAAGGGGCGAGAGATGTGTTCGCCAATCTAACCATACACGATACCAAACTCGAGGAATGTCAAGGTTTATACCGCTGTGCATGGACCAGCTTCCACATTTGGAAACA
>JAAYNP010000131.1 GCA_012520795.1 Bacillota bacterium | reverse complement strand
CCTGTATCTCCCTCAAAACTAATTATCTTATCCAAATCAAATTCGATATCTTTAATTCTATTGTGGGATAGTTCGTTGAAGATTACTGCCCCCACTCCAACCTTTTCAGCTATATCTGTGCCTTGGTCTGCTGGTAAGTTACGCTCTTTCAATATCTCCTTCACTTTATTCACAGCCTGATCCAAGATATCTTCTAAGAAGATGACATTCCCTTTTCTGGTGGACATTGATTCTTCACCAAACAGAATAGTCCCAAATGGTACATGGATACAACGGTCTGCCCAACTGTAACCCATCTGTTTCAATACTCGAAACACTTGCTCGAAATGCAGAGATTGAGTTACTCCCACCACATAGAGCAATTTCTCAAACTTATACCTATCCCAGCGGTAAGTGGCAGCAGTGATATCACGAGTGGCATAGAGAGTTGCACCATCTTTTTTCTTAATCAAGCATGGAGGCAAATCTTCTCCAACATCAACTACGAGAGCGCCGTCACTTTCGCTAAGTAATTGCTTTTCTTCCAGATAGTTAACAATGGCTTCCATTTTGTCGTTGAAGAAGCTTTCTCCATCATAACTGTCGAACTCAACACCTAATCGCTCGTATACTCTTTTGAACTCAATCAGGCTTACCTTGCGAAACTCCTTCCACAGCTCTAAGGCTTCCTGATCACCGTCCTCTAACTTTTTAAACCATGCCCGTGCGTTGTCGTCTAAGGAGCCATCTTTCTCAGCTTCTTGGTGATATTTTACATAAATTCTCAACAGTTCCTTTAACGGTTCCTCCTGTAGAGCAGAGGAGTCCCCCCAGGATTTGTATGCCACCATGAGTTTACCAAACTGTGTACCCCAGTCGCCTAAGTGATTAACACGTTCAACAGCGAAACCTAGATGCGTGTGGATTTTAGCCAACGAATTCCCGATTACTGTGGAACGAATATGCCCTACACTAAAAGGCTTTGCGATATTAGGGGATGAGAAGTCAATTACTACCGTACCACCGTAGTTCCTGGCACCGTAATCTTCACCTTGTTCTAATATTTGTCCGACAACTTCCCTGCTGTAATGATCTGGATCGATAAAGAAATTTAAATACCCATTGTTGGCAACCACATCCTTAATCCAGCTAAGCTCTGCAAACACACCTGCTAACTCAGTGGCAATTTCTATCGGGGATTTACGCATTTGCTTTGCCAACCTAAAACATGGAAATGCATAATCGCCAAGCTCTGGCGAGGGAGGCACCTCAATAAAGCCTTCCACTGAGATATCCTCAAACCCCTTACTCTCAAGCACATTAGTCAATTCTTTAACGATTTTCTCTTTAAACACAAAATAACCCCCGCTCGATTAAATTTGCCAAATAAAAAACCCGCCTCAATTAAGAGACGGGATTACCCGCGGTACCACTCTAATTGGCCAAAACTTAAGCCCACTCGAAGAATCGACCCTGATAACGGAAGGTGAACCGTCAAAGCCTACTAAACTTTCAGCTTGCCCCTCGAGGGACCGTTCAACTGCCTCTAAAACACCTGGCTCCCACCTGTCCCAGGCTCTCTGTAGTTTGAGGTCAGCTTACTATTCCCTTTCGCTGGGTTTATCATTTTTGGGTATTATACCCTAATTTCCAAATTGAATCAAGCTTGCATTGTACAGTGAATGGTCAATAATGGGCACAACCGATTTCATAAACCCCGTATCCATGGGATTCTAATAACCTGTGGATAACTCAAAAAGCGAAAAGGGGTAGGCACAACGAATGGTAAATTAATCTTGATGTTTATGTATCCGCATGGTATAATATAGTCACAATGTACATACGAACAGTAAAGAGCAGAGATAAGGAATACGTACAGCTTGCCCACAATTTTCGCGATTCGAAAACGGGAGTCTCGAAGGCCAAGATCCTTTTCAACTTTGGAAGAAAGGATCAGCTAGACGTGGAGGGTCTAGAGCGGTTCGCAGACAGCATTTTCCGTTTTTTGGATTCAGAGAGTTTGGCAAGTCTACCCCATCAAGGAAGGGCAAATGCCCCCTTTGAATTTGTTGGTTCTAGGCAGCTTGGCGGCACCTGGCTTCTTGATGGAATGTGGGATCGTTTGGGCATTCGGAAAACCCTGGAAAAGCTTTTGGCAAAGCGCAACTACAGTATGCCTGTGGAGCGAATGTTGTTTGCAATGGTAGCCAACAGAGCACTGAATCCGTCTAGCAAGCTTTATATGGAGCATTGGGTGAAGGAAGAAGCTTTCATTCCAGAACTTCCCGAAGTCGACGCTCACAACCTTTACCGAGCAATGGATTTTCTTCTAGAGGCCGCAGATAGCATTCAAGAAGAAGTGTTCTTTCAAGTGGCCAGTCTGTTTAATTTAGAGGTGGATCTTATTTTTCTTGACACCACGAGCACATACTTTGAAGTTCCTTCGGAAGATGATGACTGCGAGCCTGAAAACCCCGAGGAAGAACCTGTATCGGGTCTTCGCAAACGTAGCAAACATAGTAAAGATAAAAGGCCCGATCTCCCCCAGGCGGTGATTGCTTTTGCAGTAACTCGGACAGGGATTCCTGTTCGCTGCTGGGTTTGGCCAGGCAATACCTCTGACCAAAAGGTGATTAAAACCGTCAAGAAAGACCTCAACAGCTGGAGACTCGGCCGGGTTGTCATGGTCCAGGATACCGGCTTCAATTCAGAAGAAAACAAAAGGCTCCTTCAAACCGCTGGCGGACACTACATCATGGGAGAAAAGCTCCGCCAAGGCCGCAATGCTGCACCCGTCAGTGCCCTTTCTAAGCGGGGTAGATACAGCACGATGGATAATGGTCTTGAAATAAAAGACATCGTCTTGGATGAAGATAGTGAAGCTAGACGCCGCTATGTCTTAGTTCGCAACCCCGACGAAGCAAAACGCGATGCTCTCAAGCGAGAGGACATTGTTAAAGAGGCCGAGCGCAGGCTCGAAGAACTGAAACAGCTTGATGGTGAGCCCCACGAGAAGGCTGCCTGCGCCCTACGCAGCCACAATGTTTTTGGCAAATACGTTCGTCAAACCAAGACCGGTAAACTTCGTCTAGACAAGGCCAAGATTCAAAACGAAGCGCAGTACGATGGTAAGTACCTGATCAGCACTTCAGATCTTGGCATTTCTGCCGAGGATGTGGTCCTAGGCTACAAGCAGCTCTTTGAGATTGAGCGTGTCTTTAAGGACATGAAGCACCTGATTGACATCAGGCCAGTCCGTCATCGCCTAGATGAGCGCATACGAGCCCATGTACTCCTTTG
>JAAYNP010000064.1 GCA_012520795.1 Bacillota bacterium | reverse complement strand
TTCCGTATTCATGAGCCAGTTGGGGGCTTAATGGATCATCCCGGAAAAAGCTTTTCGGGCTCCACATGGCAGGCCACAAAAAATTGCCCCGCAGGCGTAGAATCAGTTCAAACACCTTTTCATAAAAACGATGATTAAAGCCTCCAAATCTTTGCACCCATGTGGAAAGGCTCGGAGCTTCATTGTTCAGGAAAATACCGCGGTACTTCACGGAAGGCTCGCCTTGCTTGTACGTTCCGGCGAGAACAACGAGATTGTCCTGCTTTTCCGGCATTACATCAGCCCACCAGTACCAGGGCGAGACTCCGATTTGCCTTGAAAGTTCATAGATACCGTAGATGGTACCTCTGCGATCACTGCCGGCAATCACAAGCCCCTTGGTCACTCCCGGCCAAGGCTCTTCCACCATTTGAATGACATACGATTCCCAACTACCAGCAATATCTTCGACATCAAGCTTGCCGGCATTAATTAAATGATCAATAACATCACTATGCCCGATAGTCCCTACCAGCACCGCTTCTGCAGCCAGTTTACCAGGATCGTTTTTTACTGCCGGTTTCAGGTCCGTAACCAAGGCAAGATCATTACTTAAATCCTCAAGAGCTCTGGCAACGCCCGGCTGATCACCGGGATCAACATATAGGTCTGCAGCCTGCCCTTGATAGACCAATTTAAAACCACCATCGATATACTCATTTGTAACAAATATGGGATGTCTGAGCAATTGCTGGGTTACTGCCTGTTGAGTTTCTGCTGCACAGACATTGGCCCCTGCCAAGGCCAATCCAAGCAAAATACCTAAGAGTGCAGTTTTTCTCACAGTACCCACTCCGTTCAATTCTTATTTCGTAAACAGGGTTAAATCTATGAACTCACCCATGCGCTGGTATCCCGCCGCACTTGGATGCAAATGATCGCCAGTATCATAAATGCTAAGGAGCCTTTCAGGATCATCAGGATCTCTCAGAGCAACGTCAAAATCAATTACGGCATCAAATACCCCACTTGTTCTGATCCATTGATTGACTTTTTGCCGCGCTTGTTCCCTAACGGGGGTGTAGTACTGGGACCCTCCGAAGGGCAGTATGGTACCGCCGTAAACGAGGATGCCGCAATCATGGGCCTGCTCCACAAAATGCTGGAATACACTAATGAGGTTGTCAGCGATTGCCAGGGAATGACTGCCGCCAATATCGTTGACACCGGCAAGGATAATCAGGTAGCGAACTCCAGGCTGTTCCAGCACATCTCGCTTAAAGCGCCTAAATACAGTGGGGCCTAATCCACCGTGCAAGACGGCATTACCGCCAATACCATGGTTCAGCACACCAATATGGGCAGTACTTTGATCCGCCTGAAGGCGGTTGGCCAAAATATCAGGCCAGCGGTTTTGGCGGTTGGTTGTCGAGCCGCGGCCATCAGTAATGGAATCACCAATCGCCACAACTGCAGCGGCATTGGCATTTTCAGTACAAATATCGATTCCAGAGATCACATACCAGTGCTCAGTCGGTACCGGCCCAGTCATCCATTCCGGATCAACCGCACTGTCCGTTGAGATATAGGATGTTGTCCGGGATCCGGGATGGCCGGTAAGGGCGCCAGGTACAGCACCAAAATTGATGGTAATTGCCACAGCTGTAAGGCTCGGCAGCAAGTAATCTAAAGGATCGGAAACAACTGTCTCCCCTGGCGGTATCACCACCGCCTGCTCTCCATTAAAAGTAACTATAAGGCTTGTTTCAGGTTTGATACGATGGGCACCGGCTGATTGCGCCAGATGCACCGCTTTAATCTCCAGCGGTAAATCACCGTACTCATTAGAAAGCTTAAGGCGAATTCTTTCACCGCCAATGGAAACCCGGACTACCTGGCGTAAAGTGTTGTTGGCCAGCCCTGGGCTGGGTGGCATGTTGTGCGGTTCCACAAGCTGTTGCGATGAAGCCCAAGTGCCAACCCAGTGTTCTGCAGCCTGTCCCATAGCCATGGCGCTGCCGCCCACTCCAGCCATGGCCATCAACGGCACTGCTGACAGGCATAAAAATATAATCCCGGCTTTGTTCAGACTACCTTGGCTCATGTCCCTGGCCCCCTTGTCTGGAGATACTGTGTAGGCCTTAGGCCTACACAGATCGTTGATTAAGCGAACGATTAGTGAGTAATTACCAACTGTGGATGTTTGGCAGCGTCCGCCCCTTCCTTACTGGTAAAGAAGATGGCTCCACCCCAGTGATCTGATTTATGTTCGATCCGGATCGAGATCACCTTGGTACCGGATTCAACATGTTTCTTGACGAAGTCGGTAAGGTTGATATCCAACCAGACATTGGCGAAATTGTCAGTAAAGACATCCCTAATATGTGTGCCGCCAGTACGGGGAGCAGTTTCCCAGGTGAGGTCTTTTTCTGACCACTCTACACCGGTAACGTCATACAGACCAAGTTGTTTCATCTCGAGTACATCGTTGAGCTGCATAAATAACCTTAATGTGGCCCTTTCCACCGCTGTAACACTGCTGATGTCAAATTTGAGAAAAGTGATCCGGGTCATTCCCTCACGATCGGATTCCCATTTGACTTGCAGTACGTCGGCAGTGCCAAAATTGTTCCCAGCATCACCGCCATCCCGGACATAGGTATCCTCAATTGGCGGGAGAACTAATTCAGCAGCCGAAACATTCACAGCCAGACAAACCAAAACCAACAACACAAGGATCAGACTTCTTTTCAGCATTTCGCTCACCCACGCTCCTTGTTTGTCTATTTACATTAAGCAACCAAAAACAACTACTCAAAACTGGATGCTGCCCCTTGCCACTTTCACCCCCCCTGAATCCGTTTCTAGTCCATTTCGTCCCCATCCTCAGGCTGGGCAAAGAAACTCTCGGGAGGGCTAAGAAAACTTGGCTTTACCCCCCCTGCATCGATGACGATCTTCTGCAGCACAACAGCTGGATCCACCAGCCAAAACCTCAACCTGTGCAGCCCTGGTGTTTTTATCTCGTGCTTAGTGGCCGTCTTCCGGATATTATCCATAACGCCAATACTCCACAACCGAGAGGTATAAAACGCATCGTTTTCCTTCGGGAAAGTGTCCACAATTTGCACCGGCTGATCATCAAAAGAAATGCCGTAGCACAACCCCCGCGTTCGATCGATGTTGTTTGAGGGAGCAGAGTAAACCCACACGGTAACTTCACCCGTTGTTGTGAGATACACGTTGTACTCCAGGTATGGAGCATGCTCAGGAGGATTCATGATTGGGCAGGGTTTTGGAAATACAGCCATCGATCCTAGAGTCCGCCCATAGTCAGGGATTCGCTCCCATTTGATGCCATCAACCGCAGCATTCCTGGCAAAATGCTCTGCCTCGATGGAAACATAACCATTAGCTTCAATGAAAGTCATAGGCTCCAATCGGTCAAGATCCGAAAGCTTGACCTTACTACCCATGACCATTACTGTGATCTGCTTGCCAGTCCCTGTGATGGCGATAGTTCCTCCAAACTCACCGACAGGGGCGCGATCCCAGTCAATATCGACCCAGAAGCGCTGTTGCTCTGTGACATTCCGCTCTCCTTCAACAATAATCCAAGGTTCACTTATTTCAATTTCTACGGTAAAAGGATCACCTTTCATATTAAAGACCTCAAAAAAGTGCCGTTCTTTAAGCAAACTGTGGAAAGCTGGCAATACATCAATTGCCGATTTGTTCTTGACCCAAACCTGAGCGCTGCCTTCAACAGCCACTCCCATGTCAGCTCCAGGCTTAACCTGCACCCGTTTCACTTCAGGCATAATATTCCGCTCGGGAATCCGCCAGCCGGTCTGCCCGATATGGCCGTTC
>JAAYNP010000063.1 GCA_012520795.1 Bacillota bacterium | reverse complement strand
TATACCGATCTGTGGTTTATGTACAAATAAGCTATCTGTTAGTGGCATAATATATGGAGAATTTCCTCACCCAAAAGCCGGCAAAGGCTGAAGAGACTGCGCCGTTCAGGCCTTGTGATTATTGATGAAATCGGGTTCTTGCCCATAACCAAACAAGAGGCGAATATGTTCTTTCAAGTAGTCTCACAGCTTTACGAGAACACATCGATCATCATCACATCAAACAAAGGTTTTGACGAGTGGCCGGAGTTCATTGGCGATGGGTATCCTTACGGCTATAGGAAACTCACGGCCAGCATGCAAGAGGACTATCGTAAGCGTCAATCTTTAAGGGCTTCTTGGCCGTGTCTGAAGATCGAACAACGATCATTGTATCCCACAGGGTGGGATCGGCGCGCTTGGCGGAGCGGATCATTGTCCTGGAGGAGGGCATGGTGGTTGAGGATGGATCCCATGAGGAGTTGATGCAGCGGCGGGGAGTTGATCATGAGCTGTATCAAATGCAGGCGCAGTGGTATCATTAAATGTAAGCAGTCTCTCAACAGTAAGTACCATATAGGATAAGGGCTTTTACTATGTGCAGCATACACACAGATAACTGAACATTATAGAAATCACCAAAAACCGAATAAAATTTAGGATCGAAAGAAGGAGTTTCCAATTATGTGTCTAATTATATAAGCGAACAGGCCGATAAGGCTTGTTCAGAGCCCCTTTCGATGGCGGTAGTCCTAGGGTGATATTTTTTAACGCCCCTAGGGAAAGACGATACCTGTCCTGTTTTACAAGGCTCGATAGCCCACTCGGGTTATGCCTGCAGGGCAGGTATCGTCTATTAATGGGTCACTCCCCGCCCGAACCAGGACCGTTACTAGGACCGGTTCAAGAAACCCCGTATCCTGCCAACTTGACCAACAGCAGAACACACATCAGCAATAAAAGCCGGCGTTCGATGACCATTGTGCTGAGCATCACGCCACTCCTTACATAGGTAAAAATTGGCAACCTTTCTGTTTTGTTCGATATTTCAGGGGGCAGTTCCTTTGTAAAAATGGCGGTGCGGGATACGGTTTGTACAATCCCTTGTACACCCGTTTACCATAATAAAGCCGCTTGACTAAGGCGGTACAGGGAATCGTTTCCTGCACCTCCACGGCCAGGCGGCTTATATGTGCGGTAAAAAGCGATATAGCGGCGGGTGGACAAGGAACCGTCCCCTGTCCACTTACGTCGTTTCCCGCTCCACAATTGATGAAAACACCAAAATCTTCTTCGTCGTCAGCTGCTTCTGCAGCGCGTCCATCAAGATCCGTGCCGAACTGATGCTCAGATCCATGAGCTTGTTGTCGAGTGATGTCAGTCTGGGATTGCAGATTTCCCCGTAGATTGAATTGTCGATGCCAATCACCGACACCTGTTCCGGTATGGCGATGCCCATGTCGGTCAAGGCCCGTACCCCGCCCGCGGCCAGCAGATCAACGGCATAGATGATCCCGTCGACCTCGGGATGCTCCTCCATAAGCTTCTTTGTAGCCTCGTAAGCCCCTTGCAGCGAACTCTCGCATTCCCAGATCAAAGGCGCTCGTTTATCTCCCATGTTCCGTAGGCCCTGTTCAAATCCCAGCATTTTCAGCTCGTTGCTCGGCGTATGTAAATCGATCACAAAGGCAAGGTTCTTGTGTCCTTTGCTGTACCAAAGCTTGACGCAGTCCGAAACCCCGTTCATCTCGTCCGCCAAGACCCCGTACACATTGGGAAGGTCAAGATAACCGTTCACAATCACCACGGGCACATCGTTCAAGTATTTGCTAATCGCTTCTTTAATCGCTTCCGTCTGGAAGGTGGAGCCGATCAGGATCGCCCCTTCAACCCTTCTCCGTTTGAGAATCTGGATGTAATCGGTCCGGACTTCATCCTCAGGGCCGGTGTTGAAAATGATGCAGCAGTAACCTTGTTTAGCCAGTTCACGCTCGATGAAATAAGCGCTGACCGTATGGTGCATGGTCCGGATGTCCGATACAAGAATGCCGATCATCCGGGATGCTTTGGTGACGAGACCCCGGGCTGTTTCATTGGGGAAGTAGTTGTACTTCTTCAACAGCTGCAGAATCCTTTTTTTGGTTTCCGGATGGATGCCATCCTTGTTGTTGATGGCCCGTGATACTGTGCTGGCAGATACGCCGGCTTCTTTGGCGATATCATAGATGGTTACTGACATGTTTGCCCTCCTGGGATAGGTTTTTAAGCGCGCCGGTATCGATTTCGTTCCAGATATATCAACAGTTTGTTAGTTATTATTCTACACTATGGGCAGCGAAAGTGTCAATATCATACAGGGCAGCGACCGCCTGCCAGAGCAAACGGAAACTCCCTATTTGGCATCAAATCCCAGCAGGATCCGTGTTAATCTGCATAGAAAAAGATCAACCATCATTGTGTCAAGTAAAAGCGAAAATGTCCCAAAAAACCCAAATTATTAGCCCCACGATCGAGGTGTGCAGAGACTAGTAAATTGCTGTTGTGTACCACAGACCTTCGTATGTCACCCCCTCAGGAAGCTCTCGGTGATGCTGAGCATAGACGTGTTTCTGAACGCTTGTGACTTCCACGGATGAGACATGGGCGGAATATACCGCTTCTTCGGTTGC
>JAAYNP010000146.1 GCA_012520795.1 Bacillota bacterium | reverse complement strand
TGTCCACTTTATCTTGACAAGTGCACTTTGTATCAAACCTATTCATCTAACTTGAGTCTGCATAAGGTCCACCAATAACAAACTCACCTGTTGGATTGATAAGAATCTCAGCTTCACGAATTGCTTTGTAATCTAAGACTTTAGTTAATACTTCATTGATAATGATATCCTCATATAGTTCTCTATTAATCAATGACTTTGTTTGAGCTGAAACAACAATGGTCTTTACCTTTTTAGGTTTGCCCTTTTCATATTCAACTGACACCTGACATTTACCGTCAGGACCAAAGATGTGTGAATACTTCTCTTTTCTAGTTTTATCCATTTCTTTAGAGATTTGATTCGCTAGCATAATCGGTAGTGGCATCAACTCTTTTGTTTCATTACACGCATAACCAAACATGATCCCTTGATCACCAGCACCTTGTTCATGTGATTCGCTTGAATCAACACCAAGTGCAATATCAGGTGATTGTCTACTAATCTTTTCTAGGACATTGAATGTTTCATCGTATCCTATTTCTTTAAGTTTTTTAATTGCTACTTCCTTATAATCAACTTTCGCAGTTGTTGTAACCTCACCAAAGACTAATACGAAATCATCCTTGATGGCTGTTTCAACTGCTACTCTTGCATTTTTATCTTGTTCTAAAATAGCATCTAGTATTGCATCACTGATTTGGTCACAAACCTTATCTGGATGTCCACTAAACACTGATTCGCTTGTTATGATTTTCATTTTTATTTCTTCTTTTTTCAATTTGTATAATTATCAACGGAATTAAATCCCATCAGCAGTCTAGCAATCTCTGGAATATTCTCTAAATCGGTTTTATCCATATCGACAGCTCGATTTGCCTCAGAGTCAATTCTAGTTAGAAGTATTTTAGTCTTTTTTACATACCTTTCTTCTGGTTCGTAAGTAGCAAAATACTTTTTACCTGACACATCAATCAATTCTAACTCGAAAAAACCAACTCGATCGAGTATCCGATTTATCGGAGCGTATTTACTGACCTCTTTTTCGATAATCTGTAATTCTTTGTTTGAATCAAACTGAATCAACCATTTTGTAATCGTGTTTTTTTGCATAAAAAAATCTCCTTCTCCATGTTTCCAAAAGAGAGCGAGACTTAGGCATAAAAAAATGAGCCATCTGTCTGGATTTAGCACCTTACTCTTTTTGAGTAGGTTGCTGTGTAGTCGGCGAGCCAGTCTCTCATACACTCTTTATGGTAATTTTATTTTATCACTTTTTTAGTCATAAGTCAATCTATTCGTGATATATGCCTTTGGAAGATAAGCAGTGTACCTTGCATAATGATATCCTTCGCTTTCAACCAGGATTCCAAAATCATGCGAATCCGATGTGACAAATATGCATTGAAACACCGAAAGATTGTCACAAAAAATAAGCTCAAGATTCTCTTTGATGAAATCGTAATCGTTTAGTGGGTCTTTGATAAAACATTCAAATAGGTCTTTATCGATAACCACTTCTTTTTCAATAACAAATTCATCTTGAGGTATCAGTTCGTTGCTTGTTGCTTTGCGTATAAAGTTAGTTTTCATTGCTGGTTTCCTAATCAATCTTCCAAGCAGTATAGACTGAACGATATGAACAATCCCAAGTATCCAGAATAACTCCATCGATGCCTACTGTGACATGGCCTGCCATCTTTAAGATGTAAGTTCCCTTCGGATGTAGTTCGCAGAAATCACTACCTTTAATTCTTGGTTCACTTTTTACTGCCTTAAATATAAGTCTAGGTTTACCTTCAAAGTACTTGTATAAGAACTCGGTATCTTTATAACTTGTGAAACTCCATTCTCGTTTCTTTTGATTGAGTTCTCTTCTGCATTCTACGTAATCTTTATCCATTGCAGTGCTGATGGCTCTCGCGACACAATCAGTTGTTTTGATTCCTTTTGGATGTGCGTTGTATTCTTTAAACATTAATCATTCTACCCTTTATTTAACCATTTGACTAGTTCTCTTCTTGAATCTGTTTCAAATACAATTTCATCAAAGAAATCATCAACACTTAATACACTATACTTCTTGTTAGCCCAAGGTGAGTCAAACTGAACTATAAACCTTGTTTCACCTCAATACCGCACAAAGTTTATCTATTAGGTGTTTTTTTTACGTTCTATTTTATTATACTATACTTTTTCCTTTAAGCATAATCATCAATTCCATCTCCACCAGTCCATTCTAGA
>JAAYNP010000062.1 GCA_012520795.1 Bacillota bacterium | reverse complement strand
ATCCGCAAGAAGCTGACAATCTTCCAGAGCAGAATCTCTGGGTTGTAGGGCTTGGTGACATGATCGATGCAGCCGTAGCACCCGTCGATGGCATGCAGAGGCAGCCTGGTATCCCTAGAGAGCATGATCATGGGGACGTGCCTCGTCTGGCTGCGGATGACTTTGGCTGCCACGATTCCGTCGGGGCCCAGCGAATCCAGGTCAAGTATAATCAACTCAATACGGTTCTTTTGAATGAAGTGCAGTGTTTCGCGGCTGGTGTTGGTTGGAATCAATTGAAAATGTTGAGCAGTGAGGGCGGCCAGATCGTTTATTACATTGGGATCCGCGGAACTGATCAAGACAGGAGCGTTGTTGGCAGCGGTGTCGGCTATCAGGGACAGATTTAGCATTGGATTGTTCCTCCCGAAATCTGAACTTAGCAGTCGGTTAGTTCATTTCCTGCTTCAGCGCAAGTACCGGGACATATTTTTGAGTAAATTAAACCATAACTTTCTTGTCAGATTAATTCCATGAATACTTCTACATTGATGAAGTGAATCCTTTTTCTAATTGTCGCCAAAATGACAATATTTTGTATGGAAGACGTCCAAATGCTAGAGGATCGCCCATCCTTTGGTTTTTTCCGATCATTACTTGGCAAAAACAATGGCAAGGTGTATTATCTAATAGAATACAAAAATATCAGTACAAAGGGTTGATCTGATGCAGGTTTTCTTTTCGATACTAAGTAACAATATTGTTCCTATTTTTACCGTAATTCCATTGGGCTTTTTGCTAAACCGCGCTTTCAAGCTTGACATCTTTACCCTGACAAAGTTCAATCTTTATGTTTTTGTACCGGTTTTTGTTTTTGTGAACCTATATACCACACCAATTGATCTTGACCTGATTAAGGCGTTCATCTTTGGCATCGCCCTTTTGGTCTCAAACATGCTGATCAGTGATTGGGTGGCCAGAATCAGGGGTTATGATCTGCGCACCACAAGTGCGTTTAAGAATGCGGTAATGTTCTATAATTCCGGTAATATCGGCGTGCCCTTGATCACGTTGGTTTTCAGCAGCGCTCCATATATCGTTGATGGACAAGCTCCCTATCTAAACCTGGCCTTGACTACTCAGATCATGATCTTGGTAGTGCAGAATGTAACGACAAACACCATCGGCGTCTTTAACGCCGGCCGGGCATATGCCGATTGGAAGCAGTCCCTGCGGGCTATTTTGCATATGCCCACTGTCTATGCCATCCCTTCAGCCCTAATTTTGAAATCGCTGCCGTTTGATTTGACTACGGCACCGTTTTGGCCTGGTTTTGTCTTTATCAGGCAGGGTTTGATATCAATCGCCCTGTTGACACTTGGTGTCCAGCTCTCTCGCACCTCCTTCGATTTTAGGGACAAGGATATCTCTCTGGCAGTAGCCATGCGCCTGATTGGTGGGCCGGTTTTGGCCTTCATACTCATCAAGCTGTTTGGGTTCACAGGTGTTGTGGCCCAGTCCCTTATGATTTCTTCCTCTGTGCCTACTGCTGTGAACACAGCATTAATTGCGGTGGAATTTGACAACCGCCCGGATTTTGCATCCCAAGCAGTGATGCTGGCTACAATCTTCAGTGCGGTCACTCTGACCCTTGTAATATACATGGCCAGGATGCATTTCCCCATCGGGTAGCATT
>JAAYNP010000061.1 GCA_012520795.1 Bacillota bacterium | reverse complement strand
TACGCCTGCGGGGCAATTTTTTGTGGCCTGCCATGTGGAGCCCGAAAAGCTTTTTCCGGGATGATCCATTAAGCCCCCAACTGGCTCATGAATACGGAATTGTGATCGGCACTTCTCATCATGAACCCATGATGCGGGCCTGGGGAGAGTGGGGCCGCTTTGGCCAAGGCGAGTGGAATTTCAGCACAAACAGAGAGAATCTGCTCAATTTCTGGGAAGAAGGGGTTAAGTGGGCGAAAGATTATGAAAAAGTGATCACCCTCGGCATGCGGGGCGATGGGGACGAACCCATGATGCACGACGGTACCCTGGAAGAGATGGCTGCAACGATGGAGCAGATCATTGGTGATCAGCGCAGGATTTTGGCAGAAATCGTCAACCCTGATCTCAACAGCATTCCGCAGGTATGGGCATTGTACAAAGAAGTACAGCATCTGTATGAGGCAGGCCTTAAGGTTCCTGATGATGTCACGATACTTTTGGCTAACGATAATTTCGGCAATCTCAGGATGCTGCCCCAGGGGGAGGAGCGGCACCACCCAGGCGGCTTTGGTATGTACTATCACTTTGATTATGTTGGCGGGCCAAAATCATACCGCTGGGTCAACTCCACTCCCAATCATAAGATTTGGGAACAGATGAGCATGGCTTATGATTACGGCGTGGACCAAATCTGGATTGTCAACGTAGGTGATTTGAAGCCGCATGAAATTGCCATCGAGTTCTTTTTGGAACTGGCCTATGATGTTGACAAATGGCACAAGGACAATCTGGATCAGTTCTCGTTAGAGTGGGCGGAGCGGGAATTTGGACCGGAATATGCAGCTGAGATTGCCAGAATCACCGATACATACCGCAAGTTCACCGGCAGGAAAAAATCTGAGGATGTGCAGCCGGAAACCTACAGTCTGCTGAATTACAAAGAAGCGGAGCGGGTGCTGGCTGAATTTGAGGAGATCAGCATCCTCGCTGAACAGATTTATGAAAACCTGCCTGAGCATAAAAGAGATGCGTTTTACCAGTTGGTGCTCTATCCAACCCGGGCTAGTAAGAATGTGGTTAAGGTAAACATCTATGCAGGTTTGAACAACCTTTACGCAGCGCAGGGCAGAGCTAGCGCCAATCTCTATGCGGATCTGGCTGAGCAAGTCTTTGCGGATGAAGCGGCAGACACCCATTACTATAATACAGCTCTCGCTGGTGGTAAGTGGCGGGGGATTATGTCCAACGCCCATATTGGCCAAAAAGGCTGGGAGACGCCGCCGGCTAATGTCATGCCGGAAGTGCAGCGGGTTCCTGTGGAACCAGGTTCGGAAATGGGGATCGCTGTTGAAGGGGTGAGAAGTGCTTATACTTCACCTGATTCGGTGGTAACCACTTTACCAGGTTTTAGCGTCTTTACGAAAGAACGCCACTATCTGGAAATCTTTAATCTCAAGGCAGATCCTTTCGAGGTAGAAGTGATCCCTAGTGATCCTTGGATTACGGTAACCCATGAAAGCAAGATGATCGATCCTCAAAGCAAGATCTGGATAGACATTGATTGGGATCAAGCCCCTAAGGGAGAGGACATTCGAGGCGCGGTTACCATCACCGGGGCTGGAAAGACCATTACTGTGGTGGTGAGAGTGGATAATCCGGAGCCGGAAGCATTTATTCACTTACCTTTAGGGACTTTCATCGAAAGTGACGGTTATATCTCTATCGAAGCAGAACATTATGCCAGTAGTATTCCTTTTGAGGGTTATCAGTGGCATAAAATTGATAACTACGGCCGTACCTTGTCCTCTATGAAGGTGTTCCCGACTTTGGGTCCTGTATGGACTCCGCCGGATGCCCCTTGTCTGGAATATGAAGTCTATGTCACTACTCCAGGCTATGTGACAGTGACAGTGTATACTGCTCCTACTAATAATCTCAACCGGCAGCGGGGCTTATGCTACGGGATTGCCTTTGATGATCAGCCAATTCAAGTTATTGACACCTTCCCGAAAGAAAACGATGCTTTTTATACTTCGCCTCTGTGGAGCAAAGGTGTGATGGACAATGTCCGGACCACCATCAGCAGGCATCGCCTGGATGCAGGGCTGCATACACTGAAGATTTGGCTGGTGGATCCAGGTGTTGTGCTTCAGAAGATTGTCATTGACACCGGTGGGGTAAAGGCAAGTTATCTCGGCCCTCCGGAGAGCTTCTATATAGGTGCAGCATCCAGTGCCGATAAGGCTGGCTACCTTGAGCTGTTAAGAGCCTATGATTATGGCCACTACTTGCTTGTCAACACTCCGGCGGGAGCAAATCACAGGCAAACCAGTCAAGAAAACCTGGATCAGCTGCGGGAAAAGCTGATGCAGATTAAGTCGGTGCTGGGGGATAGGCAGGCGGCGTTTGCCCAGCGTCTGGCTGCTTTGGAATCACTTAGCAGTACAATTGATGATTTCCAAACAGCAATCGTCTTTAAAGAGGGTTACGCAGAGCTGGAGAATTTACTGGCGGAGACCCGGTCCTTCCTGGCAACGGCTAGAATTGGTACCAGCCATGAGGAGTATCCTGCCGCAGCAAGGTTGGAGCTTTTGGATGTAGTCCGGGCTACCGATGCTGTTTTGCGCAATGAGGCTGCAGCGACCGAAGAACGGGCGGCTATGTTTGATAGCTTGGCAGAAGCGCTGGAGAAGTTCAAAGGCTCAATAATCATTGATCCCAACCACCGGATCTTAAAACCCACAGCTGATACTTTTGTCAGAGGCGGTGCATATGGCGAAACCATTTTCGGCAGCCGTGAGAACCTGGAGGTTAAGTGGGAACGGGATAATGAGGGCATGACCCGTGTGGCCTTCATCAAGTTTGATATCAGTGATTTGGCCACACTGGAACGGGCGATTCTCAGACTCTATGTGGAATTTGTGGACCAATTGGAAAACCGAGTGATTTCCCTTTACGACGTAACGGGAATGGAATGGTCCGAGTGGGATCTGACATGGGAAAACGCTCCCGTTACGGGAGGCACATTCATCACTGCCCGTAGTGTTTCCAACCAAGCAGATGTCTGGTATGAGTTCAACTTGACCCAGATGGTGAAGCAGCATGTGGAACAAGGTTCTCCAGAGATCACTATTCGCATAGAAAACAGTACCAGCCACTGGGCAGGTTTGGTGCGTTTTGCCAGCAGGGAAGGAAGGGCTAATACTCCTGAGCTGAGTGTTATTGGTTTGCAGCAGCAATAACTGCCAAGATTGATTACTGTATGGGGGAGGGGGAAATTGGATGCGGAGAGCAGTTCTGTTAGTAGTTTTATTCATGTTAACGGGGTATGGGGTACAAGCGGCAGCGCAAGAAATCGCTGTTACCGGTGAAAACCCAATCATCTGGGCCGATGTCCCGGATCCCAGCGTGATTAGAGTAGGGGATACGTATTATATGACCAGTACCACCATGCACATGAATCCGGGTGTTCCCATCATGAAATCGACCAACCTGGTGGACTGGGAAATTGTCAACTATGTTTATGATATCCTCGGCAGCAGTGATGCCCAAACGCTGAGCAATGGCAAGAACGAGTACGGGAAAGGCTCGTGGGCCAGCAGCCTGCGTTATCACGACGGGTTTTTCTACGTGGCCTTCAGCTCTCAAACTGCCGGCAGAACATTCATCTTCAAAACCGATGATATTGAGAACGGGCCTTGGGAACGTTTTGTTCTTGACTTTACCCATGATATGTCCCTGCTTTTTGATGATGATGGGCGTGTGTACCTGGCCCACGGCGCTGGAGATATCCGTCTGCTGGAGCTGACTGAAGACGCAGCTGCCATCAAGCGGGGCGGGATCAATCAGGTGATTATTCCCAATGCCAGTGCTGTTGCCAGTTCAAATGTGATTGTTCCGGCAGAAGGGGCCCATATCTATAAGATTAACGGCAAATATTACATATTCCTGATCACATGGCCCAGCGGTGGGATGCGGACACAGCTCTGTTTCCGATCTGACCACATTACCGGCCCGTACGAAGGGAAAGTGGTATTGGCTGATGCCGGTATTGCTCAAGGTGGGATTGTGGATACACCAGACGGCAAGTGGTATGCGATCTTGTTTGGAGATCGGGGGGCGGTAGGAAGGATTCCCTACCTTGTGCCAGTTACATGGGAAGATGGCTGGCCGGTTTTTGGAATTAATGGCAAGGTGCCGAAAGATACTGGCCTTCCTCTGGATTTCACCAGCATGGTTGTTGCTTCCGATGAATTCAACCAGCGTTCCGAGAGATTGGGAGCATACCATACGGTGGTGGCAGCCAGAGTTACCACCGAGCAAGCCAAGCCATTGGAAGGATTAGGAAAAGAAATTGTTGTTAACGGCGGGTTTGAAAGCGGACTGGCTGGATGGGCAGGCAATAATTCGGCGCAGCTTACCTTGTCTAAAGAAATCGTCTACAGCGGAACAACCAGTATGCAGGTCTCCAATCGAATAGCAGCGGATTCAGGTGCGCTGCAGGATTTGACCGGCAAATTGGTACCGGGGAAAACATATTTGTTTTCCGCCAAGGTCCGGTATGATGCTGAAACAGCCCCGGGAGTGAAAGGCTTTTCCCTCTATTTCCAGGCAGGTGAAAACCAAAGCGTCAAAATCGTGGGCAGCGGCGTGGTTGGTAGAGGCCAATGGGGCGAAATCAGGGGTACTTACAGAATCCCTGACACAGCTGTGTTAAGCGAACCGCGAATCTTCATCGGTTCGTCATGGAGTCCCCGCCCTGATCCGGAAATCGACTTGATGGATTTTTATATTGACGATGTATCGGTGATTGACACTTCTGTGCCAGAGCTGGTAGTAGATGGAGGTTTTGAGCTTGGCTTAGGTTCATGGTCTGTTCACGATGCGGCTGATTTATCCGTCAGCACCGAAGTCTATTACAGCGGTACCAGCAGTGTGCAGATAACCAAGCGGTCAGGCACAGGCGCCGGCGTCCAGCAATACCTCACTGGAAAGATGATGCCCGGCAGGACCTATCAGGTGTCGGCTAAGGTAATGTATGATGCTGTTTCCGCTCCTGAAACCCGGGTGTTCAATATCTGTTTTCAGGACGGTGACTGGCAAACCATAGAGATTATGGGCTCCGGTACCATAACTAAGGGTGAATGGGGAACTGTTGAAGGTGTCTTCACAATCCCAGTGGACTTGGAGCTCAGAGAGCCACGGATATTTATCGAAACATCCTGGACGCCGGAACAGGATCCGGTCCGTGATTTGTTTGATTTTTATGTAGACGAGATTTCTGTGCTGGATGTCACACCGGAAGAGAAGATTGTCTACGGAGAAAATGACTTCGACGGCTCTAATCTGGCTTTGGCATGGCAGTGGAACCACAATCCGGACAACCGCTTCTGGTCTTTGACTGAACGCCCAGGCTATTTACGGTTGACTAACGGTAGTGTAAGCACGAGCCTGCTTGATGCAAGGAACACATTGACTCAACGCACTTTTGGCCCCGAGTGTTCGGCAATAGTGGCTGTGGACGTCAGCAGCATGAAACATGGGGATTACGCCGGCCTTGCTGCCTTTCAGCAGAACTACGGGTTTGTAGGCGTGAAAATGTCAGGAAGGACAAAATACGTTGTAATGGTTAATGCCAGTTCAGGAACTCCCGTTGAGGTGGAAACCGTCCCCATTACCCAGAACAGGGTGTATCTTAAGGTTGAGTGCGATTTCCGCAGCCAAAGAGATCTTGCATACTTCTATTACAGTCTCGACGGGTATCAGTGGGAACCAATTGGAAATACCCTGCGAATGTCCTATACGATGCCTCATTTTATGGGTTACCGCTTTGCACTGTTTAATTTTGCAACAGTTACAACCGGTGGCCATGTAGATTTTGATTACTTTAGGGTGGGTGATAAAATGACAGGTAAAAACGAATCAGCACTGATTTTGCAGGCCAGGTTGGGAGAGGTTGGTCAAGTGATCGGTGTGGCCAATGCAGAGGTCGTGGTTCCTGTTTTAATTGAAACACTGCCAGAAGGTAGTTATAAGTCCATTTCCGCATCCTTTACCATCCCGGTCAACTTCACCGTTGGTGATGTGGAATTCAACACAGATAATATCGTTGGCGAGTGCAGTTGGAGTTATGCCGACAGTCAGCTGAAGCTGGAAGTCAAGGGCGAAAATGTATCATTTGCCCACAATGGTTCTGATCTGTTTGCCAATTTGGTACTGAGGCTGGAAGGCTTCGTGCCCGGATCCCAGTCCGCATCGGTAACTACCGATTATATTACGGTTGATGATGGAAAAGTGGTTTATAACGTTAATCAGGCAGTAGCCGCGATTGAGATTAGGCCACTAGACACCGGTGCTCTTGTTAAGGTCCCCGGGTATGCCAACCCTCTGCGGGACTACAAACTGGGAGCTGACCCCTATGCGATTGTCTACAACGGCCGGGTGTATGCCTACTTCTCCAGTGATGACTACGTTTATGATAACAACGGCAAGATTATCGAGAACAGTTTCAGCATGCTCAACAAAGTATTTGTGATGTCCTCAGACGATTTGGTCAACTGGACCGATCATGGGTATATCCCGGTTGCCGGATCCCGCGGCCTAAATGAGGGCAAAGGAATTGCCAAGTGGGCTGGTGGATCCTGGGCGCCTGCGGCAGCATACAAGCAGATCAACGGTCAGGACAAATTCTTCCTCTATTTCTCCAATTCGGCGTCGGGGATCGGCGTTTTGGAAGCGGATTCTCCAATTGGGCCGTTTAGAGATCCTCTAGGCCGGGCGCTGGTGACCCACTCAACTCCTGGGATTGCCGGTGTTGTCTGGTTGTTTGACCCCGCTGTACTGGTTGACGATGATGGCAAAGCCTATCTCTACATCGGTGGGGGAATTCCCGGCGGCAACAATCCAACCCAGGAGCATTATGCCAATCCAGGCACTGCCAGGGTAATTCAGCTAGGCGATGATATGATCAGCACCGTTGGTTCAGCGGTGACCATTGATGCCCCTTATATGTTCGAGAGTTCGGGAATCCATAAGTACAACGGCACTTACTACTACTCCTATTGCACCAACTTCGGGCCGCGACCAGCAGGCTCAGGAGCACCGCCGGCTGGCGAGATCGGTTACATGATCAGCGGCAGCCCGATGGGGCCGTTCAAGTATGTGGACAATATCCTGAAGAATCCTCATCACTACTTCGGTGTTGGCGGCAACAATCATCATGCCATCTTTGAGTTTGAGGGCGAATGGTACATCATTTACCATGCCCAGACAGTAAGCAAAGCGCTGCATGGGGAAGGATACGGATACCGTTCACCTCATCTCAATAAAGTAGAGTACTATGACAATGATTTAATCAAGCCAGTTCAAGCAGACCGGTACGGAGTATCCCAGGTGAAGCCGCTTGACCCATACCAGAGGGTGGAAGCGGAAACAATTGCCTGGCAGAAAGGAATCACCACAGAATCCTGTACCGCTCCCGGTGGTATGGTGGAGAGCATCAACATGAATGTGACCGGCATTGATGATGGTGACTGGGTGGCTGTATCCAAAGCTGATTTCGGCAGCGATGGGCCTGCAGTCTTTGTGGCCAACGTGGCTGCAAATGTAGGTGGTCAGATTGAGATCCGCCTCGACAGCACTATCGGCCCAGTGATCGGTACCCTCGATGTCCCGGTGACCGGCGGGATGCAGGACTGGCAGTTAGTACAGTGCGAAGTCGAGAGGGTTACCGGTATTCACAACATCTTCTTCATGTTCAAGGCTGCTGGTGATGTGAAGGAAAATCTGTTCAACTTCGATTACTGGCAGTTCAAATAAGAGTTATTACAGAAGCCGGCATCCTGCCCAATAAGGGCTGCATTTGCGGCAAAAGGAGTGGCAAACATGACACGTGAAGAAATGAAAAAGAACTATCATTACAATAATCCGATCATCCAGACCAACTACACAGCGGATCCTGCCCCCATGGTCTACAATGGCCGCCTCTACCTGTACACCAGCCATGATGAAGATGGATCCACCTGGTTTACCATGAACGATTGGCGCTGTTATTCCACTGCCGACATGGTCAACTGGACCGATCACGGCGCTATCTTGCACTATACGGAGTTTGAATGGTCCCGAGGTGATGCTTGGGCAGGGCAGTGCGTGGAGAGGAACGGCAAGTTTTACTTTTATGTCCCCATCAGCAAAAAAGGCGGTTGGAATGCTGTGGGAGTAGCGGTAGCCGACAGCCCCACAGGGCCGTTTAAGGATCCTTTGGGGTATCCATTGGTAGAAACAGGTACGGGGGATATCGACCCGACGGTGTTCATTGATGATGACGGCCAGGCATATCTGTACTGGGGTAATCCCTATTTGTGGTATGTTAAGCTTAACGAAGACATGATTTCCTATGATCAAGAGGTTGGCATTGTCCAGGTACCGCTGACACCTCAGGGATTCGGCCATAGAGTCAGCGATGATCCAAAACGGCCGACACTGTATGAAGAAGGCCCCTGGTTCTATAAACGCGGCGTCCTGTATTACATGGTCTACGCCGCCAGCGGCATTCCCGAGAACATCGCCTACTCCACCAGCTATTCCCCTACCGGGCCCTGGACTTACCGGGGGATTATTATGCCTACACAAGGGACCAGCTTTACCAACCATCCAGGCGTGTGTGACTTCAAAGGGCGGTCCTATTTTTTCTATCACAACGGCGCCCTGCCAGGCGGCAGCGGGTTCACCCGTTCAGTTTGCGTCGAGGAGTTCACCTATAACCCGGACGGGACATTCCCTGCCCTCAATATGACTACAACAGGGGTTTCGCCTGTGGCAAACCTTGACCCCTACATCCGGCAGGAAGCAGAAACCATTGCCTGGTCATTCGGGATTAGGACTGAACCCTGCAGCCAAGGGGGAATGAACGTCTGCTGTATTGACGATGACGACTATATCAAAGTCCGGAGTGTGGATTTTGGCAAAGGCGCCGCCATGTTTAGCGCCTGTGTTTCCAGTGATAGAGAAGGCGGAGTAATTGAAATGTACCTGGATCGCCCCGATGGGCAGTTGATCGGGGTGCTTGAGGTGCCCAATACTGGTGGTTTGGATAACTGGCAAGTTTGTCGTACCGGCATCGGCAATGCCTCTGGGGTTCATGACCTGTTCTTTGTCTTTAAAGGTAAGGGTGAAGCTAAAGAGGATTTGTTCAGGTTTGATTACTGGCAGTTTGAACCGGCGAACAAATAGGGAGGAGTGATTCTCATTGGCCAAGGTGATTAGAGTCGCCAAAACCGGGCAGCCTTTCAAGAACAATGCCCTGTACTGTGTTGGCACGGGACGAATGGGATTGGCCCTGCAGAAGGAGTACTACGAGCACCTGAAGTTGGTACAGGAGAAGATCAGGTTTAAGTATATCCGCGGCCACGGCCTCTTCCATGATGATGTCGGTATTTACCGCGAAGTTGGCAGAGGTGAAAACAAGCATGAATTCTACAACTTCAGCTATTTGGACCGGATCGTTGATATGTACCTGGAACTGGAAATCCGCCCCTTCCTGGAGCTTGGCTTCATGCCCCAGGCGCTGAAGACCGGGGAGCAGTCGATTTTCTATTGGAAGGGAAATGTGACGCCTCCTTCGTCGTATGAAAAGTGGGCTGAGCTGGTGAAGACAACAATGGAGCACCTGGTGGAACGCTACGGCCGCAAGGAAGTGATCACCTGGCCGGTGGAGGTTTGGAACGAACCGAATATTCCTTTCTGGGCCGGAACAATGGAGGAGTACTTCAAGCTGTATGACTACTCTGCCAAGGCCATCAAAGAAGTTGATCCTCGCATCCCAGTCGGTGGACCGGCCATCTGCGGAGTCCAGACTGATAGGTGGCTGAGAGGTTTTATTGAACATTGTATCAAGAGCGGTTCGCCGCTGGACTTCATCAGCCGCCATTGCTATAGTGCCAATAGCCCCGAATGGCGCGGCCACTACACCTATCATACCATGCGGGGCCCAGAATTCACCATTGAAGAGCTGAAGGAGACCAGGGCGATCATGGCCGATTACCCATTAACCAAGGACATGCCGCTCCATATTACAGAGTTCAACAGCTCTTACAACCCGGTTTGCCCTATTCACGACACCACCTTCCAGGCTGCATATATTGCCCGGGTCTTAAGTGAGGCTGGGGAATATGCCGACTCCTATTCCTACTGGACTTTCAGCGACGTTTTTGAAGAGATGGATGTGCCCAAGGCTGTGTTCCACGGCGGGTTTGGCCTGGTAGCCTTTCACTCTATCAAAAAGCCAACCTTCTATACTTTTGAGTTCTTTGCCAAAGCTGGCGATGAGCTGCTTTACCGTGATAACAACTTGTTGGTGACCAAGAAGGGCGATCGCTATGTGATCATCGGCTGGAACTGGCAGAGCAGTGCCAGCGAGACCCAGTTAAGTGATCAGTCGTATCGTTTGCTGCTGCCTGCCGTTGGTGAACAAGCGATCCTGGTGAAGCAAGTGGTGGGAGGCGATCATGGCAATCCCTTACAGACATGGAACAACCTTGGTAAACCCCGCAGCCTCAACAAGGAGCAAGTAGCAATCTTGCAGGCATCAGCCGAGCCGATGCAGACAGACGCAAAGCTATTGGCTAAGGATGGTGAGTTTGAGGTTCATCTGGACATAACGGGTAACCAAGTCTGTATGCTGGAGGTTATCCCGATTAAAGATCTGACTGATACCTACATTGGCCTTGACCTGGATTTCTATGGGATCAAATAGATGGAGGAGGGGTTTGAAAGCAGTACATGCTTGAGGTGAGATGGGCATACAATTGTTGCATGTTGATTAACTATATTAGGGATAGATAAAATATATAAATTATCGAGCAGGATTTTAAAGGTGTGCGTTGAAGTTAGTACCAGAGAAAATTACATAATTTGCCTGTTGTAACGAAACCGGTTTCCCGGACTGGCCGAACCACGACTTGATCGCTATCAGAGACAGTGATGGTATCAAATGCAGCAGACTCCAATGTTGTCAGTAGCTTAGAGTTGAAAAGCTGTTTTGAACAAAGGAGGAAAGAGCATGCCGAGAAGGCTTAAGCACTTGAGGAATGTGTTTCTTTTTGTTCTTGCTGGGATCATGCTTATTGGCTGCTTTGGTTTTGGACAATGGAAAATATCGGGTTATGTGACAGATGATGCGGATAATCCGTTAGCCGGCGTTACCGTGGTAATTAAAGCCAAAAAAACTGTAACGGTGACAACCGGCGAAGATGGAAAATGGTCGGCTGCTGTGGCAGGTGATGAAGCAGAGATTACTGCAGTTAAAGAAGGATTTGAATTTGAACCTGTAGTCGTCAAAAAAGCAAGCAACAAGCCTGTAACCATAGTCGGTAGGCCTAAATTGACCATCAACCCGGCTTCAGGGTATTACGAAGAAGCAATTACTGTTGAGTTAGCGATAGCAGGGGATTATGCAATCTACTACACCCTTGATGGCAGTGACCCCACAGCTGAGAGTACAGAATACACAGCTCCGTTTGAGATTGAAGAGACAACTACTGTCAAAGTTGTCGCCATTAATAGAGTCAATGAGGCACATAAACAAGAACTGACTGCCGAATATGAGATCCATGACCCTGGTATTATCAAGAATGGTGGCTTTGAGTCTGGCTTAGATCATTGGCATGGGAAATCGAGTGATGTACAGATTTCCGATGCTCAGGCCTATAATGGCACCTATAGTGTGCTCGCGACAAGCCGGACAGAGACCGGCAGCGGACCACGGCAAGATCTGCCCGCCGATGTCCTGGAGGTTGGGCAGACGATTAAAGTATCAGCATGGGTATACTATGATGCTGAAGGAGCACCCGACGAACGCGTCTTTAACCTTTCCTTCCAGGATGGCGATGGCTGGCAGAAAATCGTCATCGCAGGCTCTGGGACAATCAAGAAGGGTGAGTGGGGATTAATTCAAGGTAGCTTGGTAATTCCTGCAGAAGTTGACCGTGGGGACGCTGGTGTGTTCCCGATTACCATGGAGAACCCCCGTATCTTTATTGAGACATCTTGGGTTGCAGAAGTTGATCCTGCCAAAGACTTATTTGATTACTATGTAGACGCTGTATCGGTGTTCATAGTGGAAGAAGGCAGCGGGGATTAGGACGGTAGGCTACTGATCAATCTTGGATAAACCGGTTTCGAACAACAGGCTTAAAAAGGCTATAGAAATATCGGTTAGGAGAAAAGCCAATGAAACTCAAGGCAGTTTTGTTTACGGTTCTGGCATTATTGGCAGCCTATATGCCGGTGTGTTTTGCAGACAATCCAATTGTCCAGACCGTGTATACTTCGGACCCTGCCCCGATGGTGCATGATGGGATCCTGTATGTCTATACAGGCCACGATGAACCTGGTTCTACATACTACACCATGAATGATTGGAGATTGTATTCTACAACCGATATGGTGAACTGGACTGATCATGGTGCTGTCTTTGCCCCTACAGAGTTTGTGTGGGCTAAGCCAGGTGATGCCTGGGCTGCCCAGTGCATCGAGAGGGATGGCAAGTTTTATTTCTATGTTACTGCAACCCACAAGACGCTCAATAGGCCAACCATCGGAGTCGCAGTAGCCGATTCTCCTGCAGGGCCTTTTGTAGATCCCATTGGGCGCCCGTTAATAGCCCATGCCTGGGGTGATATAGACCCGACTGTATTCATTGACGATGACGGCCAAGCCTATTTGTACTGGGGTAACCCCAATTTGTATTATGTCAAGCTCAACGAAGATATGGTGTCCTACGATCGGACTGTTGGCATCGTAAGAGTGCCGTTAACAGAGGAAAGCTTCGGAAAACGGTATGGAGATCCCGACCGGGCAACGTTGTACGAAGAAGGCCCCTGGTTATACAAACGCAACGGGATTTATTATTTGATTTATGCAGCCAGCGGGATCCCGGAAAACATCTGCTATTCAACCAGCGATAGCCCCACAGGCCCCTGGAAATTCCGAAGAGTGATTATGCCCACAGAAGGGCGCAGTTTTACTAATCACCCGGGGATTGTGGATTACAAAGGCAGAACTTATTTCTTTTATCATAATGGTGCCCTGCCCGGCGGCAGCGGCTTTACCCGTTCTGTTTGTGTTGAGGAGTTTGAATTTACTGAGGATGGGTTGTTCCCTACCATCAGGATGTCCAAAGAAGGGCCGCAAGCGATTGCCAACCTCGACCCTTATACCCAGGTGGAGGCGGAAACCATCGCCTGGTCTTCCGGTGTGCAAACCGAACTGTGCCTGGAAGGTGGCATGAATGTATGGGATCTGCAGAATGGCGATTATATCAAGGTGAAGAATGTTGACTTCGGGCCTGAGGGAGCCGCCGCATTCTCAGCGCGGGTAGCCAGCGGGTCCAATGGCGGCGTGATTGAACTGCGTTTGGACAGTCTCAACGGTGAGGTTGTTGGCACCTTACCGGTTTCCTATACCGGTGGATGGGATGTTTGGGCAACAAAAACCACTGTTGTTTCCGGCGCCAGGGGTGTCCATGATCTGTTCTTTGTCTTCAAAGGCAATGAGGATGAGCTCTTCAAGTTTAATTACTGGCAGTTCACCAAGGCGGGACACAGTGCTGAGCCTGTGGCGATCAGTGCCGCTGCTGATCAGTACAAGATTGATGTTGTAGAAAGCAGAAATACAGCCAAGATCACCGTGACCGCCGTTTATGCCGATGGGTCCAGCCGGGATGTCACTCATGAATGTACCATGACGGTAGATCAAGATGGCATTGTTGCTGTTGCAGATGGTACAGCCCGGGGAATTGGATACGGCGATGCCGTGATCACATTTGGCTACGGAGGCCTGGTTGATCAGCTGCCTATAGTGGTTCGGAACTTGGAACGGGAGTTCACGGTGAAAAAGCTGTTCATCGATCAAACAGCGTTTGATCTCTATGTGGGGACTAGTGCCACCTTCACGGTCACCGCTGAATACCTTGATGGGCGGATGGAAGATGTAACAAATACCGCCACTTACCGCAACCCCAATCCCGGGATAGCCCAGGTCAGCAAAGGGACAATTACAGCCAGGTCTGCCGGGGAGATCAATGTGGTTATCAGTTTCCAAGGTAAAATGGGTGAGCCGGCTGTCATTGAGCTTCCAATCGCGGTGGCCAACCGCAATCCTTATGTCCAAAACGAAGCTGAATTTTATTCGCTGCAGTCGGGTGTGCAGACTGAAGATTGCACCGAAGGCGGTTTGAATGTTGGCTACATTGAAAACGGCGACTGGATCATGTTCAAGAGCGTGGAGTTCCCGCAAGGAGCCGCGCGGTTTATGGCCCGGGTTGCTTCGGCCACCAGCGGCGGGACTATTGAAATCCGCCTGGGGAACCCCAACGGCACTGTCGTTGGTTTATTGACCGTTGGCGGCACCGGCGGCTGGCAAAACTGGGTGACCAGGTCTGCTGTTGTTGATGATATCCGAGGTGTCCATGACTTGTACCTTAAGTTTACAGGCGGCAGCGGGTATCTGCTGAATATCAACTGGTGGCAGTTCGAACCTGCCCAATAGCTGTTGGATATGCCGGTTCAGGCTGGTTCATACCACTTAAACCGGCTCTGCTAGATATCCCACGTTTGGGAATGCAACTAGATCATCACAGGAGGGATCTTATGAAACGGTTTGGTGTTGGTTCAGCTTTGGTTCTGCTGTTGATGGTTTTCCTGGTGGGGTCTGTTTTTAGTGGGAATTCCGATAATGATCAAGGCCTTGGAGAAGACTCTGCGGTTGTTGCCGATCTTGCTTCTTTGTTTACAGGCCTGGAAATTGCTCCGGCTTATAAACCGCTTGGCAAGCATAACCCAATTCTACCCCATCGGTTTGGTGCTGACCCCTATGCCTTGGTATATGATGGCCGGGTATATGTGTATGCCACCAATGATGCACTGTTCCGGACGCCAAAAGGTACTGTGATTGAGAACCAATACGGCTTGATCCGTTCTATCAGCCTTGTATCTTCGGATGATCTGGTCAATTGGACGGATCACGGCTGGATCGAGATAGGTCCTGTTGGGAGAGGCCTTGCCACTTGGGCAGGCAATTCCTGGGCCCCCGCAGCTATCTATAAGGAAGTCGATGGCAAAAACCGTTTCTTCCTTTATTTTGCCAATAATGCCAATGGGATTGGTCTCCTGTTAAGCGACAGCCCCGTTGGGCCCTTTGTGGATCCCATCGGTAGGGCATTGGTTTCCCGGGAGACAGCCAATGCCAATGTGGAGTGGCTGTTTGATCCCGCTGTGGTGCTGGATGATGAGGGCAACGGCTATCTCTATTTCGGCGGAGGTGTCCCCCGCGGCCAGGATGAGATGCCCAACACTGGCCGGGTAGTAAAGCTGGGAGATGATCTGATCAGCCTGGCCGGGATTCCTCAGCTGGTGCAGGCACCATGGTTTTTTGAAGCTGCATTTACCTTTAAGCTGGGCGATACTTATTACTACACCTACTGCACGAATTTCGCCGACAGGAGCCATGCTAAGGGCGATGTTGTCAATGATCCTGGTGAAATCGCCTACATGACCAGTAAGAACCCCATGGGCCCGTGGGAGTACCAAGGTTCGATCTTTAAGAACCCGGGAACGTTTTTTGGCCGCGGCGGGAACAACCACCACAGCATTATCGAGTTCAACGGCGAATGGTACCTTTTCTACCATTCCCTATTAATGGAAACTTACATGGGTATCGAAGCTGGGTACCGTGCAACTCATGTGGATAAGCTGACCATCACCGAGGACGGCAGAATCATGCCGGTCACTGGCACATACGATGGCGTTGACCAGGTGAAACACTTGGATCCTTACCAGCTGCATGAGGCGGAAACCTTTGCCTGGGCAGGGGGCATTACCGTAAAACAAAGCACCGAACCAAGTGCCCTCTATGGACCGGTTAATACAGTGGTAGCCGTGGGCCACGGCAGCTTTATCGGCCTATCGGGTGTTGATTTCGGTGCAGATGGTGCCGGAAAGATCACCGTCAAGGTTGCGTCCGAAGCGGGTTCCAATGCCCTTAAGATTACGACAGGCAAACCGGAAAATCAGGCTTACGGCTATTTAGTGATACCGGACACCGGTAGTTTGGAAGATTTCGTGGAGGTAACGGTGGAATTGATCCAGCCAATTACCGGGGTAAATGATCTGTTCTTTGTCTTTGCCGGTGAAGGGTTTGACTTCGATGCCTGGCAGTTCCACAAATAAGTACTGTTGTATTTTGTTGCGTTGATGTCTGTTAGTTTGGAGGATTGCAATGTCAAAAAAAGTCTTGTTTGCCATCGGAGTAGTTGCGCTAATGTTAGTTGTTGCCAATGCAGCAGTTTTTGCAGAGGGCGGGCGGGTTGGCGTTAGGCCTACACCGCCGCTGAGAGTCGATGGGAATCAGCTTAAGGATCCAGCAGGCAACACCGTCTTACTCCATGGCTGGATGCAGCCCACAGCCAGTTACTTCAATGGTAACGGGCGGTGGTATATCGACCCCTGGGACTGGACGCGGCTGCGTTCTCTTCTAACACGATCGGGTGTACAGAACTTCCTTGATTACCTGGAAGAGGTGGCCACCCTGATGAGTGACCCCAGCCCGCGCTACGGGAGGGATCACGGCTGGCACTGCAGCTTTGTCCGCCTCAACCTTGATGGTGTAGGCGGCTGGTCCAGTGCCGAAGGCTTAGTGGATCCCGCGCAGTTTGATGCTTGGATCGATAATTTCCTGGTCCCCTATGCCAATATCCTTAGAAGCAGGGGCATCTATCTAGTCTTGTGCGCCACAGGACCGATGATCGTCAATGTGGATGGTGATATGTCCAAGAATGCCGGCAAAGGTACGCAGGAAAGGCTTTTAACCTTCTGGGAACGGGTTGCCGGCGCGCCAGGTGTAAAGAACGCCGACAATATTATGTTTGAGCTGATGAATGAGCCTGTCCTGGTGGAATCAGCCCTGGGCAACAACCAATGGGGTATGCAGAACAAGGTCTATTTTGAGGCATTCACCAAGTGGCTGCAGCCGATTATTGACGTTATCCGCAGTACGGGGGCTAATAATGTGATCTGGGTACCTACACTGGAATGGCAGGGTTCGCCTCAGCAGTGGGCTATGTATCCCTTCGCCGGTGATAACATCGGGGTGGCGGTCCATTTTTATCCTGCCTATGGCGGTGTCTTTGATAGTGTCAAGGGAGTGCAGAATCTGTGGAACCGGCAGTACAAACCGGCTGCAGACCGTTGGCCGATGATCATCACGGAAATGTTCTGGACCCCTTTCCCTGATGACCCCCGCAATTTGGTAAACGGCCGGACCGAATACTTCGGCAAGGCTATCAAGCAAGCCATGGACAGTCAAGGAAATGTTTCTTACCTGGTTGGGTTTATCGGCGATCTGCTTGATGATCTCAACTCCAGCAGGCCTTATGACTGCGAACTGGCGGATCGGGAAGGTGCTCAGGCCTATTTTGATTGGATGCCGGAACTGGCTGAGCTGAGCGTCAGATCATTTGGTTACCAACCTGTCCCCGGCAGGATTGAAGCTGAAGGTTTTGAGCTGATGGCCTTCGGGATCAAGGTGAGTTCCAATGCCGATGACCCGGCAGGGCGGCATTTGAGCAGTTTCCAACCTGGTGATTGGGTCAGCTACCTGGTGGATGTTGCTGAGCCAGGGAGTTACATGATGAGGTTCCGATTCAAAGCCAGTGCTCAAGGTAATCCTGAAGTAATCATAAAGAACCAGGATGGGAACGTACTGGCAGTGGTGAAACTTGATCACACAACAGATAATACTGCTCAGGACGGGGCTGACTGGTGCCTGGCCTCAACAGCCATCGATCTCCAGCCGGGGAGGCAGGAATTAGTTTTGGAATTCCAGGGCGGCAACGGCCCGTATACCACAGGGATCGATTGGATGGAGTTTATCTCAGGATCCCAGTGATATGCTTGGGTGAATTGTCAAGCAATTCCATATCTGGGGTTGATCATAAGGTGTGAAGGTGCAAGCCACTCACCCACCTTTTGTTGGATAACAATCAATGCGATGGGAGGTTTCCTCATGAGAAAAAGCCTGTTTTTGGTTTTTGGTTTAGTACTGTGCCTGAGTGCTGCCGCTGTGGCTGCTGACGCTGAATATGAAGCAATTATTGATTTCTCCAATGGCCACGAATCCGGATGGGGCCCTATGGGCGGAGCTGTACGCTACATTGCTGCTGAAGAATTCCGCAGTGAACCCTTCAGCCTGGCAGTCCTTGGCAGGACCCAGATTTGGGAAGGCACAATCTTCCAGGTCAGCAACATTCTGGAGGAAGGCGGAGTCTATACCTTCAGCCTCTGGATTAAAGCCATGGAGGCCAAACCTGGTTCAACAGCCTGGATAACAGCTGTACGGGTAGACAAAGCCGGCAATGCTTCCTATGAGCGGCTGTGTGACCCCGTCGAAGTCAACACAACCGACTGGGTAGAAGTCGTTATCAAGGACTTTGTCTTCAGCCTTGATGGTCTGGACCGCATCGAGTTCTATCCTGAGATCGACGATGTAGAAGCTTCCTACTACATGGATGATTTCAAGATTGTTGGCAACAAACCGATTAAGCTTTAATCAGGATCACCACATCTTGCTTTAAAGCGAAACTCTACGTCCTGAATCACAAACGGCTGTGTATGGGAGTGGCTTGCAGTATACCCTTTGTGATCGCTTTGTGGTTCATCTGCTGCAGAGGTGTTTCGTACTGGGCACCCCTGGTAGCTCTAAAGACCTGGTTATCAGGGGTGCTCAGCCACCAAAGCAGTTAATGATTGTTATTAAAAAGTAAATAAATTTGGTAGAAAAAGAAGGATCATAGTGGTTGGCTGTTGAATTATTGATCTGTGAATAACTTGAGAGATTTGTTATTCCCTAGGAAACCGGTTTCGATACAGCGATAAGCTATGGTGATTGCTGTCAAGGTATCCGCTGGGAGGATCGGTTTGGTAAATAAGAAATCACGGGGGGAGAAAAGGTGACGAAGAGAAATCTGGCAGCTGTTTGCTTCTTGGTAATCGTCCTGGTATTTAGTTCATCCAGTGTTTTGGCTGAAAATTATGTACTTCCTTCGCTGCGGGAGATTTATAAGGATTACTTCCACATCGGCGGCGCCATATCAGTAGCCAGTTGGGCACCGAAGACTCTCATATCTCATAGAGAGATTATTCTGGGCCAGTTAAGCAGTCTGACTGCAGAAAATGCCATGAAACCAGATTATCTGCAGCCCCGGGAAGGAGTTTTCAATTTCAGAGAACCCGACAATTTGGTTTCCTTTGCCAAAGAACATGGCATGGTAGTGCGGGGTCATACGTTGGTCTGGCATGGACAGACTCCTGATTGGTTTTTCCGCGACAAGAATGGGCAGTTGATCTACGAAAAAGATCAGATCACTGATGAAGATCGCCAGTTGGTGATTTCCCGGATGGAAGCTCACATAGAGGCGGTAATGACCCATTTCGGCGATGATGTCTATTGCTGGGATGTGGTCAACGAAGCAGTCAGTGATAATGCTGCTTATATCCATCGCCCCGAGTCTCCCTGGGTTAGGACCATCGGAGAGGATTTTATTAAAATCGCCTTCCGCAAGGCGCATGAAGTCAATCCAAATGCGAAGTTGTTCTATAACGACTATAATGCCGTAGCCCCGTATAAACGAGGCCGCATACATAAACTGTTGACAGATTTGCTAGCTGAAGGAGTGCCCGTTCACGGTATCGGTATTCAAGGGCACTGGGGTGTCGATGGGCCTAGCCTTGCTGATATTGAACAGTCGATCAAGATGTATGCCGAACTGGGATTAGAGATACATATCACTGAGATGGATATAGGTATGGGTGACTTTACAGAGGAAGAACAGGCCGAACGTTATCGGCAAGTCTTCGAGTTGTTCAAAAAATACAGCGATGTGATCACCAATGTTACCCTATGGGGCATTGCCGACGATGCCTCATGGCGGGGTGATGATGACCCGCTGCTCTTTGACCGGAATCATGAACCGAAACCAGCATTCTGGGCTGTTGTTGACACAGATAAGCCCTGGTATGTCAACAAGGCAGAATATACCGGTGCTGTGATCTTCAAGAACGCCGCGGGACAGATTTTCGGAACATTGAAGCCGGGAGAGTACAAGGCAGCCGATTTGAGCTTCTCCCTGGCAGATGTAGCCAGGATAGAAGTAGGCACAGGTTATATGATGTCCCTCTATGAATCAGAGGATCGGACAGGAGATGCATGGCATTTCGTCCGTACGGATCTGTTTGATGGAGCAAATTGGCCTGATAAGGCCAAAGCGATCGCAATCCGCACGATTTCTGCGCAGAACATTGCCCTTAATAAACCCGTCGAAGCAAGTGTTCTTTCAGAAAGGGCCCACAGGGCTGTGGATGGAGCGGCTGACACCAGCTGGGCACCTAGGGCAACACCTCCGTATTGGCTCAGCGTGGACTTGCAGGAACCTTACCTGTTGTATCGGTGGGTATGCAAGTTACACGGAACGGGCCCGTTGTCGAGGATTTCACATAGCCCCTTTAATGCTGCCGACTTCATATTACAGGTCAGTGAAGATGGCATCAACTGGACTGATGTGGATGTTGTTGAAGACAACACCGCCAGTACAACGGAAAGGGACCTTGATTTAATCAAGGCACGATATGTCAGGTTATTTGTGACACGGCCTACATCTTTGGAAGTTAACCAAAACCTGGTTGTCTACGAGCTTGAGCTTTATGGCCTGCCAGCTGAGTAGGTGTCACATTGGGATAGGTCCTGGAGGGGCGGCTGTGTTTGATCTCAATCAGAAAGGGGCGGTGAGTGAGAGGAGATTTTAAGCAAAGCGATTAGTCAACTAACGTTTAATTGTGTCCAAATTAAACCAAAGGGAGGAGACCATCGTGAAAAGAGTTTTGAGTTTCATTCTTGTACTGACTCTTGTGCTGGCCGTTACTTCAGTCGGTCTAGCTCACTGGTTGGAAGATGAGTATGACTTCGGCGGAGAAACTGTCACCATCGTGGAGTTCTGGTCTGGTTCAGCATTTAACGAAGGCAGAGGAGCAGCTCACTTAGCAGCTATCGAAGAAAAGTATAATTGTACCATTGCCTTTGGATGGCCAGGCGGAGACCATAATGCATTTGTCCAAAACGTGGCAACTGCTGTTATGGAAGGCGCACCATATACTCTCTTTGAAGGGCAAAATCAATGGATTTACTATGCAGCTGCCGAAGGTTTGCTGCTGCCTGTAGGTGACATCCTGGATCAAGGCTATTACGATGCACTGCCAGGGGGCGTTGGCGCGGTAATGCCGCAGCACAATGCTTTCTTCGGCGATGTCTATGGTTTTGAATGCGGTTGGATGGGCGGCCCTGACAAGTTCTTCCAGGAAACTCAAGCAGTTTATTGGAACAAAGAACTCTTTGCCCGTGAAGGCTTGCCAGATCTTTATGAGTTGTATGAAAGCGGGCAGTGGACATGGGATGCCTTTAAGGAAATCGCAATCAAGGCTACAGCCGATACCGACGGTGACGGGGTTATTGATCAATGGGGCTACACTTCCCGTGGAGTCATGACCGATCCTGGAACAATCGAGTACTTCGTCTATATGAATGGCGGCCAGCCTGTCCGGTATGAAGGCGGAAGGCTGCTGTTCACCATGAATGAACCTGCGGCAATCGAAGCATTAGAATTTGCCAGAGAACTGGTAGACCTTGGTGTCTATTTGGATTATGGTATTTGGGGCCCGTGGCAAAATGGCCAGGTCGCTATGAACATCAATATCCCGAGTGAGCTCTATGGCACACACGAAAACCATTTCATCAACCAAGTCAACTTTGACTTCGGTTATGTGCCGTTGCCAAAAGGGCCAAGGGCAGAAGACCATGTAGCTGTGAACCGGCTGACTTGCTTTGGCGTGCTGCCGTTGACAGCCAAGAATCCAAAAGGCTTGATTGCTCTGTATCACGATCTTTATGAATTTACAGGTTACCAAGAACCATTTGTACAAGGCCCAGTTTACAATGGCAGGGCAATGAATGCCAGGTCCGCTGGCAGAGTTGAGGATATGTACTGGAGTGAAGTTATCGGAGTTAACGCACCTGATCTGGAAACTATCGATACAATTATGTGGTTCAATGAAAATGTAACTGCAATGGGGCCATTTGAGCTGTACTTTGCTGTTGATGGATACACCCAGACAATCGAAGACATAGTTGTTAACGGTGTGAAACCTCCTGAAACCGGCATTGCTGAAATCGCACCAATGATCCAAGCCTTCTTTGATGAGTTGTTCAGATACTAAACCGGTGATTGAGTCGTAGTTAGGCATGGAAAATACTTCTGATAGGTGTGGAAAGCATTTGGGTTTTTCCATGCCTAACTCGAGAGCTACTGTATGTTTAGGGCACCTTATACGTCAAGTCAGAAGGAGAGATGAAAAATGACTAGAAAAGCCATCCTGATTCTAAGCTTAATCATATTAAGCTTGCTTCTAGGCACTGGTTTAGCGTCAGGGAGTGCTGGATGGGTAACTGTAGATGTAACGTCCAGCGAAGTCAGCTATTATGGCTCAGGTTTGACAAACTGGCGCAGAATCAATAACAAGGAAGCTATCAACGGTGTTGAGATTTACTCCGATCGGGACATCCATGAAGCGGCTTTCACTTTTGAGGGATCAGCTATCCGCTGGATCGCCTCGGTTGGGCCGAACCGGGGAATGGCCAATGTTTATATCGATGATGAACTTGTAGCTGCGAATCTCGATCTTTATGCTGAGGAAGGGGCAGACCAGGTTGTTGTGTTTGAAGCAGTCCTGGATGCAGGCGTTCACACAATCAAGGTCCAACCAACTGGCACAAAGAGCGAAATCGCTACATTTGCTGCGATCACTGTTGATGCATTCCAATACCTGCCGACAATTGGCAAGAAGGTTGCAGAGGCATATGAGCTGCTGCGTCAACTACCTACAGAGGCCGAGCTTGATGACAAACTCTTTGATTTTCCTGACAGGGCCATTGAGGCACTAGTACTGGCCATTGCCAATGCTAAGCTTGCAGACAAGTATTTTGCTCCTGGCGAAGAAGGGCAGATCGCCGCTCTGGTTGCTTTGGATGATGCCATGGCTAAGTTTACAGGCAGCAAAATCTTTATCGCAAGGCCTTCACTGTATTCCTTCGAAGGCAACCTTGATGACTCCCTGGGTGTATTCCCGGCGTTCAGCGAAAGTGAAGTTACTTTTGAGCCTGGTGTAGTTGGCCAAGCTTTGAACTTGGATGGTAATATATTCGTTCAAGTTCCTGCCGAGCATCCGATCGCAAATGCCGAAGAAATGACCGTAGCCTGTTGGGTACTCTGGAGAGAAGGAGTGCATTGGCAACGGATCTTAGACTTCGGTAACAACACCTCTCAGTACTTCTTTATCACACCAGCTTCGAACGCCAACACTCTACGTTTTGCCATCACTTCAGGCAGCGGCGAGCAAACGATTCAAACTGACATTTTGCCAAAGAACGAATGGGTCCATATCGCCGTTACTTTGGGCGGTGGGGTAGGCAAGCTCTATGTTAATGGTGAGCTTAAAGCTTCTGGTAATATCAATATCGTTCCCAAAGACTTCAAACCGGCTATGAACTATGTTGGTAAGAGTCAATGGCCAGACCCGCTCTTTAATGGCTTGATTGACGAGCTGTACATTAGCAACGTAGCTTTGTCTGCTGACGAGATTGTCGAACTGATGAACAAATAACGCACATTGACGTTTTGGATTTGAGAGCATATTGAACTCTGCTATGGAAAACTTACCTGCAGCTTTGGCTGTCAGGAGGTTTTCCATAGCATATATAACGTCATAAGAACACGAGGGTCTGAATCGAGCTCGGCTTAGAACGCACTAGTTGTTCTGGCCTTAAGGAATATGGGGTGGATTAGCCTTGAAAAACAAGCGAATTAAACTGCTGTTCCTTTTGGTGATAGCGCTCTTGTCCATATGTGGCAGCGAAAACAGCAATGCCAGTCCCTATCGCAGCTACAACTACGATTTCTGGGGAAAGGCGAGCTCTGCGCCGGAACCATACGTTGTAGATAAGATCATTGACCTTAACACTTATGTTAGTGATCTGCGCGACTTGTACATTAGTGGCGACGGCACTATATGGGTGGCCGACTCTGGCAGAAACAGGATTGTTGTTGTAAATCAGGACGGAGAAGTGTTGGATATCATTGACAGCTTTGTCTCCGAAAACGGCCAGGAAAAAATCAGTTCCCCTGAAAGCGTGTTTGTCAATGATGAGGGGATTATTTATATTGCTGATACAGGCAATCAGCGGATAGTCGTCTTGGACCAAAACAAAACTCTGATCCGGATCATATTGTTCGATCCGAAAGAAATACAGGAACTTGGAGTGTTCGTTGAAGGGTTTCGTTTCCGTCCCCGCAGCCTGGGCCAGGGGGTGGGGAAAAAACTTTATGTAATATCAGCCGGTATTTATGACGGAATTATGGAATTCACCACCGATGGCAAGTTTCTTGGTTTTATCGGTGCACCGAAAGTTACACCTTCATGGGTGGAAGTGTTCTGGTATAAACTCGCCACGGAAGAGCAAAGAGCGAGGAGAAGGCTGTTCATACCGGTCGAATTCAGTAAACTGGATATAGATGAGACTGGATTCATATATACAACTGTTGCTGGGGCAGAGGAAGAAACCGAAGCCATAAAGCGGTTAAGCCCTGCTGGTATAGACACCTTGCAGCGTACCGGAAAAACCGCACCGGTTGGTGACATCAATTTCCCCCTCAATTTGGACCCGTATTCCGGCCCGTCAACACTGATTGATATAGCTTATCGTTTTGACGGCATCTACAGTGCCCTCGACAGTAAGCGGGGACGCGTATTTACTTATGACAGTTATGGTAACCTGCTCTACGTTTTTGGTGGCCCGGGAGGACATCAGGGTATGTTCAATCGGCCTTCAGCGATTGACAGTTTTGGTGATAAGATCTTCGTCGGTGACAGAGGTAAGAACACGATCACTGTCTTCCGCCCTACAGAATATGCGCAAGCTATTCATCTTGCTATTGAGTATTATGAGAATGGTGATTATGACGAGTCAGCAGAAGTCTGGCGCCAAGTTCTAAGCCTGGATGCCAACTACGAAATGGCCTATGTGGGTATTGGCAGAAACTACTTAATGCAAGAGGACTTCGTAAATGCCATGACTTATTTCCGGCTGGGACAGGATCGCGATTATTATTCAAAGGCTTTTGTGTATCATCGCCAGGAAGTGCTGCGGAAAAATCTCAATAAAGTTATTACAGGCATACTGATATTTCTGCTGATTATTTGGATTCTTGGTAAGCTACAGCTGTTCGCCAAAGCAAAAGCGCAAATCAGTGCTGCTCTGGAAATAGACAACAGGGCTGTCAAAGCAATTAATGAGAGACTCAGAGAGGTTTGGTACGGTATTTACATCCTGTTCCATCCGTTTGACGGATTTTGGGACTTGAAGCATGAAAAACGCGGTACTGTTACAAGTGCCATCATTATTTTGATTCTGGTGCTCATCAGTTTACTGATTAATACCTTCTATACTGGTTTTGTTTTCAACACTCGTGACTTTAGTTCTGTCAATTTGGTTCGCCAATTGCTGACTGTTCTTGCTACCTTCATGCTGTGGTGTGTCGTAAACTGGGGATTTACTACACTGACTGATGGCAAGGGAAATTTTAAAGATATTTTCATCTATTCGGCCTATGCTCTGACACCATTGGTTATAATTTTGATTCCGATTACAATCCTCAGCAATTTTATGGCTGCCGAAGAAGGTTACTTCTATTATTTGTTCCTAAGTATTGCCATCATTTGGTCTCTGTGCCTGCTGTTCATAGGTACAGTGATGACTCATGACTATACTGTTGCGAAAGCGATCTTGACCATCATTATCATCATCGTGGGTATTCAATTGGTAGCCTTTATCTGGCTGCTGTTCTTCATGATCATCGATCGTCTGGTCTTGTTCGTTTTAGATTTATACAATGAAATTGTCTATAGGGTTTAGGCCACATGCTGACAAGGGGGTCTTGAAGTGAAAAAGCACCTAATGCTGCTGTTATTACTAATCGTCGCCATTAGCATTTGCAGCGAATCAATAGCAATAGCCGCTACCGGGCTCGAGGGCAAAGAAATAGTGGCGGAAAACCAATATCTCGTTTTGTATTTCAATAAAGAGGATACTTCTATAGCGGTGCAGTGCAAAGAAACCGGCAGGGTGTGGTTAAGTAATCCCGTGGGGCCTGGTGTCACTCAACCGATGCAGCGCTCACAAATTAACCTTGTTCATGACCCGGGCAGGGTGACCAAGGATAATTACACCTATAGCAATTCGTTTGAAAGATTTGAGATCAGTCCCATTGATAATGGTGTGAGGATCGACTATCAGTTTGTGGAAAAATGGACACCCGGTGATTATTTACCACAGTTGATTTCCAGAGACAGGTTAGAAGAACTGATCCTAAATAAGCTAGGTAACAAGGATCGGGACACCATACGATCATACTATTATTTGATTAGATTGAGAAAACTGGACGAAGGTGAAGAACATCCCGATATTATGGGATTACCTTCGGAAGAGATCTTTGGAGAATATACTCTGGAGATTTTGGAAGACGATTTTCTGGAATTACAGGCAGAAGTAGAAGCATTAAAGAGTGAGCTGCAGGAATTGGAGCTACGAATAAGTCAATCCGGATCTGAGGACGAGGCATTACTGGCGCAAAAAAAGAAGCTCGAATCTAATATCGATAAATTGAGTCAAAGTTTGCTTTGGGATACGGAAGATATTACCTGGCACTTGATCAATACAATCCTCGACAACCGGGCGGATCTGTCGGGGATCCAGTATATAACCTTTGCAGATGTTGAACAGCTGGTAGATCATGATACTTATTTACGAAAGAGTGTTCCTCGGGCTGTGGTTAACAGGTTGAGTGAAGTTGTGGAAAGTACAGGGTACAGTCCGTTGGATGCTACAGACGATCATATAGCGAACAACATCAATCCGAGCGTTCCCAATCTTGAGATCTTTGAAGTGGCTGTAGAATATCAGCTGGATCAGGATAGTCTGCTTGTATCGGTTCCCGTTGATGATGTCAAATATCCCATTGATGTTGTGGACTTTGCCGGGGTAGAGCATACTTTTCCAATTCTGTTTGTGGAGATTTTGCCATACTTTTCAGCTGCTGGGCTGGAGGATGAGGGTTATATTCTGATTCCGGACGGTTCTGGAGCCCTGATTTACCTCAACAATGGCAAAACCTGGACACCCACTTATAACCAGGGTGTTTACGGCCGCGACAATTCAGAAGATCCCCTGAGCTATATAACCACGTATGGGCAGCAGATCCATCTGCCAGTTTTCGGGTTGAAAAAAGGCGATCAGGCTTACTTAGGTATTATTGAACGAGGGGACTCCATCGCCCACTTGAGAGCAGATGTTTCAGGCAAGCGCGATGATTTTAACCGTATTTTCCCCCGTTTCAACATTATCAAGTCTGGGAGTATTAATTTAGAGCACGGCGGCCAGCTGGATGTTTATCAACCTGAAATGTTTAAGGGTAAGGTTCAAGTCCGCTATCTGTTTTTTGTTGGCGAAGATGCCAATTACTCCGGCATGGCCCGGCGATATCAAGAATACCTGATTAAAACCGGAGTTTTGAAAACGGCTGCACAAAAACAACCACCTCTGCTGGTGGAACTGATCGGTGCCTTTCCACGGGTTGAGGTTCATTGGGGGATTCCCCGCACCGTTGCCTATCCGGCAACTACTTTTGCTGAGGCCAAGGATATCTTTGATGACCTAAGCGGTATGGGGATTGAAAACATCCATATCCGTTATCGAGGGTGGTTAAAGGGCGGCTTGGAACATGTCTACCCCCGCAGAGCTGTTATTGAAAGGAACCTTGGTACCGAGACTGAATTCGAGGAATTGATTGATCATGTTCAGGAGAACAACGGAGTTGTGTACCCTGATGTGGGATTTCTAAATGTATATCGTAATCGGCTGTTTGACGGCTTTAGTTCCACTAGGGATGCGGCTCGCAGGCTCAACCGCCTTCCAGCGCAGATCAACAGCTATCACTTGGCTACATTTGCAGCCAGGTCTGATGAATCGGCATATTTGGTCTCACCAAGAGTGCTGCCTGGCTTAGTTAAGAGCTTCGTTGAGGATTTCAATCGTTTCGGAAGTAAAGGCATCTCCCTTGGTCAATTAGGGTCGCAGTTGAATTCTGATTTCAATAGAACTAAAGGATTGTTCGTTGACAGGCAGCAAGCGGCGGAAATCACAGCCGATCTCATGAATGGCATTGCTCAGGAATACTCGATTCTGGTGGAAAAAGGGAACCTCTACTGTTTGCCTTACACATCCACCATAGTAAATATGCCATTGGAGGATAGCGATCTTGATATTGTTGATGCCAGAATTCCATTCTTTCAGATGGTTGTGAGTGGATATCTTACCTATGCCGGTGATCCGGTCAATCAGGTTGCAGATCGCGGTTCCTATATGCTTAAGAGTCTGGAAGCGGGAGCTTTACCCTATTTTGTGCTGGCTGCAGCGGAGTCGCAAGTGATTAAAGGAACGAAATATGATCAGTTCCTGTCATTCAATTACGAACAGTGGCGGGACACAGTACTCGAATACTACGAGGAATATTATCCGATCTATCAAAAGATCTATGGCCACAGATTAGTGGAACACCAGCTTATTCAGGATGGAGTGGCCAAGAGTACCTTTGATAACGGCATCTCTATCATAGTGAATTACAATCACTACCCTGTTGAATTAGAAGGCGTGACCATAGCTGCACAGGGATATTGCTTGCTGGAGGAGGACCGATAATGAAGAGGCCTTTGTTTAAGCTGACGTTGAGGCAAAAGCGAAGCTTGGCTGGATATCTATGGGTGGCACCGTTTATCATTGGTTTCATATTCTTTTTCCTGGCACCAATGCTGCAGTCCTTTCGCTTTAGTGTAAGCGAGCTGATCTTCACTACGGAAGGTTATGAGTTAAAGTATGTTGGCCTGCAGAATTTCAAGTATGCGGTGACGGTCGATCCAAATTTCAACCAATACTTTACCGAAACTGTTTTGGGGATATTGGTGAATATTCCTTCAGTGATCATGTTCAGTTTCTTTATAGCCAGTATCTTGAATCAGGAATTCAAAGGCCGGACTCTGGTTCGAGCTATATTTTTCCTGCCGGTGATTCTAACTGCCGGTGTCCTGCACCAACTGGAAGTTGAGGATTTGATGTACCTGACCACAAGGGACCGGGGAAACATTATGCTGTCGACTGCCACAATGCGGGACTTTTTCCTGGACATGAGCCTGCCCAAAGGGATTATCGGGTACGTAATCGCAGCCGCCAGCAACCTTCCGCAGCTCATTGAGTATTCTGCTATTCCAATCCTGATTTTCCTGGCTGGTTTGCAGTCCGTTCCAGTCCATCTGTATGAGTGCGCCAAGATTGAAGGCGCCACTGGATGGGAGACATTCTGGAAAATTACCTTCCCTTTAATCTCACCTTTGTTTTTGACCAATGTGATTTTCATTACGGTATATTCCTTCACTGCTCCCGGTAATAATCTGGTTCAATACATCTCAGATTTAACATGGGGCAGGGGGATTTTCGGAGTGAGTGTGGCCATGAGCTTAATGTACTTTGTTGCTATAGGCTTGATTTTACTAGTCGTGGGTTTTGTGATCGAACGGAATGTATTTTATATGGAATAGTAGCGCAAAAACGAATGAAAGGTTGATGAACATGAGCGTGATGCTTAAGAGGAGGATTGCCAGTTATTCGTGGAGTATTGTGCGAGGTGTCTTGCTAATCGGCCTTTGTTTTCTCATTATCAATCCTGTGTTTATTAAGCTTTCCACTACGATCATGACGGAAAAGGATATCTTTGATCCTACCGTACAATGGGTGCCCCGCAATCTAAGTCTAACTCGCATTGCCAAGCATTACATGGAAATCATCCGTAATATGGATTATTTCCGGGCTGCTCTAAATTCATTGGTGTTTTCTCTGGTGATCAGTCTCTCCCAGCTGCTCTCTTGCACGATAATCGGTTATGGGCTGGGGCGCTTCGAGTTCAGAGGTAGAGGTTTGATCTTTGCTTTGGTCGTTTTCACTCTAGTAGTCCCACCGCAAATGATTACCATTCCCCTGTTTCTTAATTTCCGTTACTTTGATTTATTTGGCTTGTTAAAAGGGGGAGGCTTTGATCTTATTGGGACATACTGGCCCTTCTTGTTAACTGCTTTGACTGGAACTGGCGCCAAAAACGGTCTGTTTATCTTTATTGCCCGGCAGCATTTCCGGGGGATGCCAAAAGCTCTGGAGGAGTCAGCCTATATCGATGGTGCAGGGCAGTTTAGGACCTTTTGGCGGATCATGCTGCCTGGTGCCGGCTCGATTCTGCTGGTAATCTTCTTGTTCTCCTTTGTATGGCAGTGGAATGACATCTTCTATACCTCCATCTTTATGAGGGGCGGCTTAAATTTGCTCCCGTTTAGCCTGCGTAATTTGATTGGTAAATACCATTGGAGTATAAGTGATGAGTTTAAGACCATTGTGAATAATACAGGCATGTTTTTGTTCATCCTGCCGTTGTTGATCCTCTATGTCTTCCTGCAGAGATACTTTATTGAGAGCATTGAAAGGACTGGAATTGTTGGTTAAACACTGAGGGAGGGAGACGGATAATGGCTCCACAAACTGACTTAACTGCTGTTCTGCCCGACGGTCAGATGTTTCAGTTTTGGGAAAAAGAACAAGAATACGAGCGGGAAATCCATGTAAACAGCCAACATCCCCTAGCCTCTGATGTAAATGAAGGTACAATTGATCGGCCTCTAAAGACCATTAACGCTGCAGCGCAAATCGCAACGCCGGGCACTCGGGTCTTGATTCATGCTGGCACCTATCGGGAGACGGTCCACCCCGCCATGGGAGGAACGGGGCCGGACCGGATGATCAGCTACGAAGCATATCAAGGGGAAGAAGTAATCATTAAAGCATCTGTGGAGGTTAAAGATTTCAGACCCAGTGTGGGTTGGCGAGTCGGCCGCGGGTTTAGAAGAGGCCAGGTTCCTGAGGGGCTTAAGATCTGGGAAATTGAACTGAATCCGGAAGATTTTAAAGGTTATAACCCGTTCTGTGCTGTCAATGTCCTTCATGACCGCTTATATCTCGAATATGACAAAACGGACATGACTCCATACTTGAACAGAAGAGGCATGGTATTTGTTGATGGTAAACCCATGCAACAAGTACCTCTTTATTACATGTTGGGAGAAAAGGACAATACTTACTGGGTGGAAGCGAATGGTCAAAAGGTGCACATTCGGCTGGCGGGGGACGCTGATCCGAGCGATCATGTGATTGAGGTGACTAACCGAGAGCAGTGTTTTGCCCCGAAAATACCTTTTTTATCGTACATCAAAGTAAAAGGCCTGATCTTAGCCCATGCTGCCACTGGTGCCCCTGTGCCGCAAAGGGGAGCACTTTCCTGTTATCGTGGGCATCATTGGATCATTGAGGATTGTGTCGTCGATTGGGCAAATGGAGTCGGCATAGATTGCGGCAATGAGTGCTGGCATCATACCCTTGAAGAAGGCCAGATCCTTGGCTATACCATAATACGCCGAAATCTGATCAGAGATGCAGGTGTATGCGGCATTGCCGGGATGTGGGTCAGCAACATGCTGATTGAGGACAATTTGATCGCAGGTACGGGTTGGCAGCGGATGGAACTGTCATGGGAAGCGGGCGGGATCAAGCTGCATAATTCCGTTAATTCATTAATCAGGAGAAACGTTATCAGGGATTGTTATGGATGTGATGCTTTATGGTTGGATGTGGGCAATGTCAACAACCGGATCACATCCAATCTGTTTTTGAACGGAATTGAATCGCGGGAGCATATATTCATCGAGTGTACACGGGACTCTGAGAACCTAATCGACAACAACATCATTTGGAATGTAGAAGGGCGCTACAACAAGGATTTGCTGCCTGATGAACCCGGTTCTTCAGGCTGGTATAAAACTAGAGAACTGGATCTTAAGAATGGTTATGGAATTTATCTGGAAGGCACAGATCGGCTGAGAATGGTCAATAATCTGATCGGCAAATGCCACAAGGCTGGATTTTTCGCCAAGGTTGTTGCATTTCGTATCAGTCGAAAACGAGGTGGCACTTCCCGCGAAAACAAGTTCTTCAACAATCTCTTTTACGATTGCGGAGAAGCTGCCATCATTTTACCAAACGAGCATAACTACGTTGATGGTAATGTTTATGCCAAAATGCCCGGAGGCTATCTGCGGGTGATGTATCCTGAACCGGAAATGTGTTTGGATTTGGAAACATGGCAGGAGTTTTGTGGATTTGACAAAACCGGCGCTGTTTGTGATTTGGCGATCGAAGTTAATAGCGATGATTTAACGATGGAAATCACCATTAACCAGGAGCTTCCCTTAGTGGCTGTGGATCAAAAAGTGCGGACCGATTATTTCGCTAATATTCTCGATGGTGATTTGACTACTGCAGGGCCATTCCATGGACTCACCAGCAGTAAGTATAAGTTCAACATCGATCCGCGGAAAAAGCCTGGAAATGAAGGATAAAATCAGGAGGGATCCCCAGGATGAGAAACAGGCTTGTTTTGCTGGTGGTGATGATCGTGGTGTTTGTATCAGCTGCGTTATCAGGTTCTGCAGCTGAAGGCAGTGAAGGAGGGGAATCAATGGAGAGTGTGGCTGTGATATCTTTACCCGCTGCATACCGGCAGCCTGTGCCCAGTGAACAAAGGGGTACTGTGACAGAGTATACCTATCCTGTGCACAACTACATAAACCAGAACCGCCAATTAGTAACCAACCAAGGGATTGGCAGTGAAGAAGCAGGCAGGGAGACCGTTTTAGGCAACCCAATCAATAAACGGTGCTATGTGTATTTACCTCCAGGTTATGACGAAAGCGATAAAGATACCAAGTATAATGTGCTTTATCTGCTCCATGGAGTAGGCGGAAGCCGTTTTGAATGGCCTTATGGCAGCGGCCAGATTAATGGCAACTTCGTGATCTGTAATATCCTGGATAACTTGATTGCCAATGGCGAGATTGAGCCGCTGATCGTCGTCTTCCCGGAAGGCAGAAGTTCTTTTGAGTGGCAGAACACTGCATTTACTGCTGATCAGATCAATATCCTCGGTTTTTACTACTTCGATTACGAGCTGCGTTATGATTTAATTCCGTTTATTGAGTCCACTTTCAATACATATGCCAATATCGCAGATGCTTCTCTGGAAGCAATAGAGTATAACCGTAAGCACAGGGCGATTGCCGGCCTTTCCATGGGGGGCATGCAGGCCTTGAACCTAACCTTGGGCGGTTATCGATTTGATGCGGCAAAATACACAGGTGGTACCAGTGCCTTTGGCAACGGGCTGGTTCAAACAGTCCAGGCCCCGGGCATGCAAGATTTGTTTGCCTATGTGGGAGCATTTTCCAATGCCCCAACTTCTAGTGAAGGCAGGGTCTTAGGTTCAGGGATTGCTGCGTCCGGCTATCCAATGGAGCTTGTGTACATTACCTGCGGTGATGCAGACGGTATTGCGATGTTCAGTTTCGGCAGCGCAACCGCTGGATTGTTGGATACTGGGGGAGATAAGATCCTCGATTACTACCAAGTGGTAATCAAGGATGGAAAACATGATTTCAATGTCTGGAACAATGGAGCATATAATTTCGTTCGGCTTTGTTTTGGTAAAGCTGGCCAGGTTGAATCGAGACGGGTGATTGTGACCCTTGATCGTTGGTAAAGCCGCTGCCCAAAGCCAATGGAAAGGAGAAGGCTCAGTGCTAAGAGAGGTTAAGATCGAGAATGGTGTAGTACGAGGTTTACCAGCAGCGGATCCGCGGATCACTAGCTTCAAAGGGATCCCATTTGCTGCGCCCCCTGTTGGTGAGAATCGCTGGCGGGCACCTCAACCGGCAAAAGACTGGGATGGAGTGCTGGAAGCCTTTCAGTGGGCTCCAATAGCCATGCAGGCCAGGCCGGGTGTGGACAAAGATAACATTTACAGCAGAGAATGGCATGTGGATCCAGATCAACCTATGAGCGAAGACTGTTTGTACCTTAACGTCTGGACACCGGCCAAAAGCCCTGATGAACGACTGCCGGTCTTTGTGTGGTATTTTGGAGGGGGCCTCCAGGTTGGCTATCCATCGGAAATGGAGTTTGATGGAGAACGGATAGCCCGCAGAGGTATAGTTGTGGTGACAATCAACTACCGTCTTAATGTTTTCGGTTTTCTGTGCCATCCGGAAATCACTAAGGAAGCACCCCATGCCCCAGCCAATTTTGGTAATCTTGACCAACAATTTGCCACACGCTGGGTGCAGCGTAATATTGCTGCTTTTGGCGGTGATCCGGCCAATATTACTATTGGCGGCCAGTCAGCTGGCGGAGGGAGTGTGTTAAGCCAGTTGACCTCCCCCCGGAATGAAGGATTGTGCCAAAAAGCAATCATTCAGAGTGGTATGTTCGCACCTGTATATCCCCATGTCCGCGGCCCCAGACGGGGGCGGGCTTTAGCTGCTGCTGAGCAAGAGGGAGTCAAGTTTTTCGAATTCTTAGGTGTTTCCTCATTGGCAGAAGCTCGCCAGCTGGATGCGGAATACATCATGGCCAAAGCCCTGGAATACAGAGGATTCTGGGGTACTGTAATCGATCATCAATTTTGTACTGGCAATAGTTTTGATCTTTTCTTGCAGAACAAAAGGCTCAACGTTCCGGTAATGCTGGGCCACACATCGTCGGAATTTATGGCCAGGCCTATGGTAGAATCCAAAGAAGAACTCCAGCAGATGGCTGCTGAAATGTTTGGCGAGGATGCTGAGCAATTCCTGAAGCTGGTTCGTTTTGACTCCGGCACCATCGACGAAATCAGGAACCGGGCTTCGGTTAATGGTATTGAGTATGCCATCCGCCTTGCAGGCAAGGCCAATGCCGATACCTGTGCGAACACTCCCCTGTATTATTACAATTTTGACGCAGAAATCCCAGGCTGGGATAATCCAGGAACATTCCATTCAGTGGATTTGTGGTTCTTCTTTGAGACTCTGGCCAAGTGCTGGCGGCCTTTTGTTGGCAAACACTATGATCTGGCACGCCAGATGTGCAACTATTGGGCAAATTTCATAAAAAGTGGCGATCCCAATGGTAAAGACAGCACCGGAGCAGAGATGCCTCACTGGGCTTGCTATACTCCTGAGGAACCATATGCGATGGTATTCAGAGACCAGCCGGAGTATGTCAAGGAGGAACCGGGTGAACTAATGGAATTCTTGGTGGAGCAGTATTTTAAGCGCAATAAGTAGATGTCGGCCTACATTTTTACTTAGAGGGGTGAAACGGAGGTTTTACCGTGTTGAACCGAAGAAAAATTACGCTTTTGGCGGTGCTTGCGGTTGCATTATTGCCAGGGCATAGAAATGAGGCTGTGGCACAGGCGCCACTAATTACGGCTGAACAGCCACCATTGGTTTTGTGGTATGAGCGGCCGGCCACGGTCTGGGAGTCGGAAGCATTACCGCTTGGTAACGGGTTTATCGGTGCCATGGTGTTTGGCGGTGTGGAACGGGATCGGATCCAGATCAACGAAAAGACACTGTGGTCGGGCGGGCCTGGTGCCAATGTCGACTATGATGGAGGCCACAGCGATAAGACGCCTGAAGAGTTGCGGGAACATCTGGCAGCAGCGAGGAGGCTTCTGCAAGAGAATGTGGATTATTTTGCCAAGAATTTGATGGCATATATCCATCCGCTTACGGGGCAAGTGGTATCTAGGGATTATCCAGAGATGATCCCTGAGTTTTGGTACCATATCAATTCCTTAAAGGGTGACAAGACCCACTATGGCTCCTACCAGTCTTTGGGAGATATTATTATCGAAGATTTAGTGTACCAGCCCTATGTGATGATTACCTCCAATGCCAGGACTGTCGATCCCAACGAAGGGATCAGAAAGCTGATCGATGGCAGGATTGACACCAAGTGGTATTCTTCGGCAGGCCTGAACTGGGGATATAATCATCCGTTCCCAATCTGGTTTCTTTTGGAGCACCGGGAACCGGTAACCATCGATTATTATCAGTTGACATCTGCAAATGATGTGGAGAACCGCGATCCAAGAAGCTGGAAGCTCTATGGCTCCAACGATAACAGAGAATTCGTGCTGCTTGACAGCAGAACCAATGTTATGTTTTCCAGAAGGCATGAAACGAAGACTTTCAAACTACCTCAAACAGTCAGCTACAAATATTACAGACTTGAAATACTGGAAAACCGCAGCCGTAGAAATACGGATGGTTGTCAGATTGCTCTCTTTGAGTATGGATTGTCAGGTGAATCCCTTGTGCAGCGTCAAGATTACAGTGAATATGTCAGAAGCCTGGATCTGAACCAGGCTGTCGCCTGTACAGCATATGTTTTGGATGGTGTAAGTTACTTAAGAGAGTATTTCATCAACTATCCAAGCAATATCATGGCTGTTATGCTGACGGCGGATCAAGAGGGGAAACTTTCGAAACGGATTTCAGTGGAAACTCCCCAGAGAAGGGCGGTTATATCTGCAGAAAATGATACTATCACCATGACAGGGCGCCCGGCTGATCATCATGAGCATGGTTTGCGGTTTGCCAAACAGGTAAAAGTGATTCCTGATGGCGGCACCATGTATGCTGCAGATAATGGGATCGTGGTTGAAAATGCCAGTTCAATTCTCATTCTCATGGCTGCAGGGACCAACTATCAGCTGTGTATGGATGACAGTTTTGACTATTTTAATGACGAAGACCCGTTGGTTGCTGTGCATGAGCGCATTGAAGCTGCTGCTGCCAAAGGGTACGACAAACTTAGGGCGGAGCATATTGCTGATTACCGTTCCTTGTTTGATCGGATGAAGCTTAACTTCGCGGGAATTGAAATTCCCCAGCGGCCAACCGATAAGTTGTTAAGTGCATATGGCGGCCGGACCACGGAGCCGAATTCACCTGGCGAAGACTTGTTTCTGGAACTGTTATACTACCAGTTTGGCAGATATCTTTTGATCTCCTCGTCCAGGCCAGGCTCTTTGCCCGCTAATCTGCAGGGGATTTGGGCCGATGGATTAAACCCTCCCTGGTTTGCGGACTACCATACTAATATCAATGTCCAGATGAACTACTGGTTGGCGGAACCCACCAATCTGAGTGAATGTCATCTGCCTTTGGTTGATTTTATCAACAGTCTTGTTCCCAGAGGTAGAATTACAGCCCAGCGCTATTTTGTGACAGACAGAGGTAAACCGGCGCGGGGTTGGACCACCTCTCATGAATGCAATATTTGGGGCAATACTGCGCCAGCAGTCTCAGAGG
>JAAYNP010000060.1 GCA_012520795.1 Bacillota bacterium | reverse complement strand
TTTCCCTATGTACGAGAGATACCTCTGCTGCGGAAGTTGCACAAGAACATGGCATCAGGAAGGAAAAAACGCAGGTATAATTCCTATATGGGCGAAATAAGCCCCGCTGTACCAAACCTTCTTGAACCTGACTTTCACGCAGATAAACCAAATAAAAAATGGGTAACTGATATTACAGAGTTCGACATACCAGCAGGATCCATGTCGAAGAAAGGATGTACACCCGACAATGCTGCATGTGAAGGCTTTTTCGGTACACCTAAGACTGAAATGTTCTACGGCATATCTTGGGAAGGGGTTTCAATAGAGGAGTTTATCCAGGAACTTGATAACTTCATCAGATGGTACAATGAAAAACGCATTAAGATTCGCTTAGGGGGAATGAGCCCAATTGACTACAGACGAAGTCTTAGCTTAGTAGCGTAAAACAAGCCCAAAAAAAATGTCCGCACCCCCAATAGATGAAATTTAACAGTTCTTTTTCACCGTCTTTGCACAGATTGTGTATGAATCTGCAGGAATTAGGATGATCTTACCGAATCTAAGATGTGGACTTCTCTGAGGAAGCGAGGTAGATTCATGAGTCTGGAAATCGCGTTTGGTTTAATAGGAGGCCTTGGCCTTTTTCTTTTTGGAATTGCCAAGATGTCTGAAGGCCTCCAAAACGCTGCAGGAGACAGGCTGAAACGAATTCTGGAATTATTCACTTCCCGTCCCATCATTGCCATCCTCACCGGTGCACTGGCTACAGTGCTGATCCAATCCAGCAGTTCCACCACAGTGATGGTAGTCGGTTTTGTTAACGCAGGATTGATGAATCTGAGCCAAGCCGTGGGCACAATCATGGGTGCTGCCATCGGAACGACCATTACAGCCCAGATCGTTGCCTTTGATATCAGAAGTTTTGCCCTTCCACTGATTGGAATCGGAGCCCTCATGAACTTCATGAGCCGCAAGAGAGAAGTGCAGTATATTGGCCTGGCTGTTTTAGGCCTCGGCATGCTCTTCTTTGGAATGCAGATCATGAGCGAGAGCATCAGCCCATTAAAAGAATACGAACCCTTTGTCAACATGCTCATCAGTTTTGGCCGCAACCCCATTTTGGGAGTTATTGCCGGGACAATCTTTACCGTCATTATTCAATCCAGCAGCGCAACCACCAGCTTAATCATTGCCCTAAGCCTCCAAGGCCTCATCGACATCCCTTCAGGAATCTCTCTTATTTTTGGTGCCAACATCGGCACCTGTATCACCGCGATACTGGCCTCGCTTGGGACTAATGTGGCAGCAAAACGGGCTGCTCTATCCCACGTTCTCTTCAAGATTACCGGCGTAGTCATCTTCCTGATTCTGCTCAAACCTTTTATCTATGTGGTAACACACTCAGGAACCACTGTCGCCCGGCAGCTTGCCAATGCGCATACGATTTTCAACATAGTGAACACGATTATCTTTTACCCATTCGTCAACCAGTATGTCCGCTTAATTGAGTGGCTCATTCCCGGAGATGTTTATGGCCCCGGTGTCAAGCCGCAATACTTGGACCGGAATATCCTGCATACTCCGGCTGCATTGATTGCCGCCACTCAGGAAGCTTTGAGGATGTGTGACATCTCCCGGGAAATGCTGCAGGAATCATTCCACGCATTTGTTGGCGCTGATCAAAAACTGATTGACAGTGTGATGCTGAAAGAAGAAACCCTCAACCACCTGGAAAAGGAAATCATTGTCTATCTGACCCAGGCAGCTGACAACCCCTGGTCCCACAAGCAGCACCGGAAAATCACCAACTTGCTCCACTCTGTCCATGATGTGGAACGTGTCGGCGACCTGTCCACAAACATTGCCGAGCTGGCAGAGGAGCGGATCCAGCATAATATCAGTTTCAGCGATACGGCCTTGGAAGAATTGAACACAATGTACTCCAAAGTTGAATCTGTCTATGCCCGGGCTATCGAGGTGCTCCGTACGGAAAGGGTTGAGGATGCAGAAAGCTTGATTCTGGAAGATGACGAAATTGACAACCTGGAGAAGCTCTACCGTAAAACTCACATCCGGCGCCTCAATGAGGGCAAGTGCCATCCTGAAGCGGGAGTGCTCTTTCTCGATGTGATCAGCACCCTGGAGCGGATTGCCGACCACGGCAACAACCTTGCTGAAGCCGTCACCGGCGCCTTGATGGCAACGGAGGAAGCTATCCAATAGGCAGATTGGGAAAAAGGCAGCGAAAAAGTGCCCATAGTTGATCGGGATGCCGCTCAACTATGGGCACTTTTTATCATCTCGTCACGAGATTGCTGGAATTACAAGATCAGTTGGAGCGCTCGATCTCTACCTCCAGGTAATCAACGTACCCTCCCACCGGCACCTGGCTTTTGCGCACCCTGACCACTACCTTCTCCACATCATATGCTGACAGGATTTGGTCAGCGATTGCTTCTGCCAATGATTCCACCAGGTTGAACTCCTGCTCTTCCGCAATCTCCTTGATTATGGTATAGGCGTCCACATAGTTGAAAGATAGTTCGGTGTCGTCATGGAGGTTCTGCAAGTCCGTATAGACTTCCAGATCAACGGCGAACTTCTGGCCCAACTCCTGTTCCACGGCAAAAGCACCATGATACCCATAGAAGACCATGTTTTTCAATACTATCTTATCCGACACAGCACTACCTCCTTGATTCCCCTTCATTACATCTTATGTAATTTCCCAGCCCCTGTGACAGCTGGCCGGGAACTTCCGGCAAGTATTGTTACTCGACACCTACTACCGGTTCCTGCTTTGGCTTGATAATCGGCTCCCGCTTCTTGTGCTCTTCCTCTTTGATGGCTGCCACCTGTTCAGGCACTTCGGCATCCGGTTCAGGCTCAGCGTCAGGTTCGGGCAATTCCCTGCCTTCCATGATCGCTTCAAAATCTTCCCTGCTGATGGTTTCCTTTTCCTTGAGCACTTCAACCAAAGCGTCCAAACGATCCCGGTTCTCAGTCAAAATATCCAAGGCTTTTTGATAACAGCCCTCGATGATATTCCGCACTTCGCTGTCGATCGACGCTGCGATTTGCTCGCTGAAGTTGCGGTCCCGGGAGATGTCCCTGCCTAGGAACACCAGATCTTCACCACCGGGATTGCCGAATGTCAAAGGACCCAGTTTTTCACTCATGCCCCATTCCATTACCATCTTACGTGCAATCTTTGTACTGCGTTCCAAATCATTTTGGGCACCGGTGCTGGATTCATTAAACGCCAGAATTTCTGCGGCCCGCCCACCCAGCATGGAGGTTAAATCAGTCAGGAGCTTGGACTTGGTCATGACATATCTTTCTGTTTCTGGGAGGTACATGGTATACCCTCCAGCCTGGCCGCGCCCAATGATGCTCACTTTGTGCACTGGATCAGCATCTGGGAGATAATACGACACCACTGCATGCCCCGCTTCATGGTAGGCAAATACCGCCACATCTTCTTCGGTAAGGACACGTTTTCTCTTCTCAGGCCCCATGATCACCCGATCGATGGCTTCTTCGCACTCAAGCATGGTGATTTTTTTCAAACCCTTGCGGGCAGCCAAGATTGCTGCTTCATTCAACAAATTCTCCAAATCGGCCCCTGAAAAACCGGGCGTCCTCTTGGCCAACACCTTCAGATCAACGCCATGCAGCGGTTTGTTCCGGGCATGAATCTTCAAGATCTCCTCCCGGCCGATCAGATCAGGCCGTTCCACCACAACTTTACGATCAAACCTGCCTGGGCGCAAGAGTGCTGGATCTAAAACATCAGGCCGGTTTGTTGCCGCCATCACAATAATACCTGAATTGATCTCAAACCCATCCATCTCCACCAGAAGCTGGTTCAATGTCTGCTCACGCTCGTCATGTCCACCGCCCAGCCCCGCACCCCTTTGCCGGCCTACTGCATCCAGCTCATCGATGAACACCAGGCAAGGCGAGTTTTTCTTGGCTGTGTCGAACAGATCCCGCACGCGGGAAGCACCGACACCGACGAACATCTCCACAAACTCAGAACCGCTGATGCTGAAAAACGGCACACCAGCTTCGCCCGCAACCGCCCTGGCCAGAAGTGTTTTACCCGTACCGGGCGGCCCCACCAGCAGCACACCTTTGGGAATTTTGGCTCCCAATTCGGCAAATTTCTTTGGCTGCTTGAGGAATTCAACAATTTCAACCAACTCTTGTTTGGCCTCGTCTACACCGGCCACATCATTGAAAGTAACCCGGCCTTTTTCCTCCGAGTGCAAGCGGGCACGGCTCTTGCCAAACGAGATGGCCTTGTTGCTGCTGCCCTGCATTTGATTGAGGACAAACAACCAAATCCCGATAAAGACCACGAGAGTGATGATATTCGGCAGCAGAGCAATCCACCAGGATGTGCCTTGCGGCACCTGGGCCTCGACAATTACACCCTGTTCCACAAGCAGGTCGCTGATATCAGCCATCTTGCCTGCGGGAACCATTGACTGGAACCTGGTCCCATCTGCCAGAGTCCCTTCAATGCCTTGCTCGCCGATCAACACAGCGGTCTTTACTCGTTTATTCATTATTTCCTCAGTCAACTGGGTGTAGGTTAACTCCTTCACCATGTCAACAGATTGATACATACCTTGAATAACCATCACAAGAATGATGGTAATCAGCAAATAAAGGCTGATCTGACGCAGGAATTTATGCAACATACAACCTCCTTCCAAAATCGGTGTCCACTACAACAAACGGCTGTGACATTACATGGGAAACACCAGATGAACAATATAAAATTGCACTCATGTTCATTTATTATAGCACAGGCTGATCATGATGGCAATCTGCATCCCCCAATTTGATGCGCAGGACATCTTTAGTGCCGGGAACCACCCTTCCCTTTTCACTTCTGCGCACACCGCACAGCCAGATTATTTCTTCCTGATCACAGATGACAGGAAGATGATCCCGCAAATACCGGGGGATTTTGGCTTCAATCAAAAGATCCTTGACCTTCTTTTTCCCAGACTGGCCAAAGGCCCGCATCACATCTCCGGGCTGCCTTTTGCGGTAAACCAGGGGCAAATGCAGCCGGGCGATGTCAAAATCCTCTCCCTGATCGGCAACAGCATATTCAGGGCCCTTTGGCAATACCTCCGTGCAAATCTTAAACACGCCCGCCGTGACTTCACCCGAGACCGGGAGCGTCCCCGGTTCCCACGCAGGGAGCTGTGGTTCACCGAATATTATAGTATTTGGCTCACCAATCACTGTTAAGAGGGGTAATTTATAAGTAAAGCGGTCATTATTCAAAACCAAGGCCCGTAAACTTTCAACCTGCTCAAATGCCGCCCAGTAGCCGCTTTGCCGGGCCATGGCGATTAGGCTCTGCAGAACCCGGCGTTGAAAGGCCAGGGACAATTGGCAGAACTCTTGCCTTCGCAGATGCAGAGCTCCATACCTCACATATGCCAGTTCTGGAAGCATCCGCTCAGCCTGTTGTGTCAATTCCGCGTCATCAGCCTGGACTATCTCCGCCAATTGTGCCAACTGATGACGGAATCTGGGATTATACTCGGCTTCAATAAGGGGAATCAACTCCAACCGCAGTCTATTGCGTTCAAACTCAGGGCTGAAATTGGAGCGGTCGTGATAATAAGTCAAGCTAAAGGCATCACAGTAGGCTATGATCTGATCTTTGGCAAAGGGCAGCAGCGGCCGGATATAGCGATCCCGCATGGGTTTCATGCCGGACAAGCCCGCCAGGCCGCTGCCGCGCATCAGATGCAGCAGCACGGTTTCCGCCTGATCATCTTTATGATGCCCAAGCGCAGCCTTGGTATAACCATGTTTTTCCATACACTCCTCAAGCAGGCGGTAGCGCACTTCCCGGGCAGCGGTTTCCACAGAGACTCGGTTCTCCCCGGCGTAAGCATTGACGTCATATTGATACGCATAAAAAGACAGGCCAAGCTCTTTGGCATAAGCGGCAACAAAACAGGCTTCCTCTTCAGCCTCAGGGCGGAGCATATGGTTTAAATGAAAGACTCCCAACGGGGCAACCTGCGCCCGCCACAACAGATGCAGCAATGCAATTGAATCAGGCCCGCTGCTAACTGCTGCCAATACCTTGTCATGCGGCTCAAGCAGTTGGCGGGCCTTGATGTTGGCGGCAAATTCTGTCAGCAGATCGACACTCACACGCTCTAACTCCTTTGATAAGGATGAATCTCCGGATCATTGCGGATTAGCTTGGCGACCAAAACCATCATGTCATCAACCACTCCGCCGCCGGCTGCGTCAATGCTCTGCAGAAGCAGTTGGTTGGCCAGCTCTTGGCAGCTTAATCCATTGTCGCTGCGCCTCAAGATGCTGCAGAGCCACTGCTCTTTGTTAACAACCTGGCGCTGGAATTCCAGCACGCCGTCGGTAATCATAATCAAGTAGTCACCCTCATAGAGCAGCCGCCGCTCCGGTTCGATTTCCACATGGTTGAGTATCCCTACCGGCAGGGCATGGTTCTGGACCACTTCTACATCACGGCCCCGCTTGATGAAGCTGGCGGCAGCCCCGATTTTCAAGAATTCCAACTGGCCTGATTCCAGGTCGACAATCACAAAATCAATCGTGGTAAAGGTATCATTCATGCTGCGGCACAGCAAAACTTGATTGATGATTTTGACCGCCAAACCGGGTTCATAGCCAATCCGAATCATCTTCTCCAGCAGCTTGATTGCTGCCAGGCTGCAGCTGGCCGCCTCCTCACCCGTACCCATGCCGTCACTAATCAACAACCCCACTCGATTTGCCGACAGCGCAAAGATGGCATTGCTGTCGCCTGATACTTGGCCTTGAGCGATCTTGGCAGTCTTTACATCTACAACATACCGCGCTTTGGTGGAAATGTCAAATCCGCATTGGCCGGAGACCAGGCATCTCCGCCTTGTTACAGCAAAGTTGCCCCCCAAAAGCTCACTGCATTCTCTGGCAACCTGATCGCACCACCTGGCACCGCATAGAGTGTGGCATTTGCCCGATATCAGGTAGCTTCCATTATGGAGCAGGGCTGTCAACTCTTTCAGTTCGGCTGAATCCAGGTTCTGCCACAGTTTTTCTTCGATCGCTTCCGCGAACTCTACCTCTGTACTCAGCTCGGCCCTCAACTGAGCTATGATCTGGGCAAGGTTTTCCAACTGCTGAGCAACAAATGTGCTGTCTTCCAAAACTGCCGCCAATTCTTGAAAGACCTGTGCGAACTGTTCCACCCGCGTCTCTAGGATTTCCTGAGCCCGGGCTGCATGGGAAGCTTGCCTGAGAGCATACCTTTTCGTCCCGGGAAGCAGCCGCTCCAACTGCCGCAGCCGCTGGGAAGGTGTCAAGTAAATGGCAACTGCCGCCAAAGTCAGCATGATCAGGTACTGCACTGTTTCAGCCTTGACCGGAACGCCAAAGGCTAGCAAATACCCTGCCAGGCTTGCAAACAACAATCCGAAAGGCAGATGCGCCGTAAAACCTGCTATTACTGAGACCACAGCCACCAGTACCGATAATTCAAGCGGAAGCTTTAACAAAAGGCAGATCAGGGTGAACATGGGGCCGACGAGCAGGGCGAGCCCGGCCTGGCCAACCCGGGCAGCCGCCAGGACGAGATAGAACATGATTAGAATCCGCAGGGGAAACTGGTAAACCATCAGGTCTGTTCCTAGGAAAATGGCAGTCAACAGCAGCCCGGCTTGGAACTCTTTTACATCCAGGGCGTAGCTCCGTTTTTTGTGCGCAAAAACCGAAAACATGCTGTAAGCGGCAACTGCAATCACTGCTTCGCTTAAGGCTGAAAACCAGATCATAGGATAACTGCTCCCAAGCCAGCGAATGGTCAAGGGCGCTCTAACCAGCAGAAAACTGACAAGCAGCCAGAATACCCAGTAACTGTTTTTCTGGCGCATTTTCTGATTCACACCAACCAGCCAGACCAACAGGGTGGCTGCATAGTACGGATAAATCACCGGCCCGGATTCGGCCGCCAAGGAGGCGTAACCGGCGGCTACTCCAAGAGCCGCCCATCCCGGCCGGGGGCGGGGGCTCCGGTAAACAGCTGCCAGATATGCCAGGCCAAAAGGGAGCAGTTCGTCCAACAAAAGAGCGCGGGAAAGAAAAAAACCAATTAATATGGTTGTCACCGGAATTTTTAGTGAAAACGACAGCGGCCGAGCCCTCGCTTTCGAACTGCGTCTAACTTCCAGAGGCACTACCCGGTACTCATGGGCGCTTGACTCGAGGTGTTTCACCTAAACCATCCCCTGTGCGCATATATTACGCACAATATATCACACCCTGGGACATTTCTCTGTCGAACAAGCTTGGATAAAAAAAAACAAATCCCTGTACAATTCCAGGGATTATCGGAAAATATGGTAGCGGCGGCTGGACTCGAACCAGCGACACTGCGGGTATGAACCGCATGCTCTGACCACCTGAGCTACGCCGCCATGACAAATTTTATTATACCCATCGTGAACAGTTTCGTCAAGTGCTTTTTGCTTGCGTGCAGCCGTTTTTTGGTGTAGGATTATACTAACAATTCCAGGAGGTTAGATCCATGTCCGGCTCCATATTCGGCAAGCACTTTACGGTAACAACCTGGGGAGAGTCCCACGGCCCAGCCATAGGCGCCGTAATCGACGGGTGCCCGGCTGGCGTCAAGCTTGATCAGGAATTGATTCAGCGCGATCTGGATCGGCGCAGGCCCGGCCAATCCCGTTATGCCACGCCCCGCAGCGAAGCAGATCAGGTTCAAATCCTGTCCGGTGTGTTTCACGGGTACACTACCGGAACCCCGGTATCAATCCTGATCGCCAACCAGGATCAGAAACCAAGCGACTACGATTACTTGTCAGCAGTGTTTCGTCCCGGCCATGCCGATTATCCATACCAGCAGAAGTACGGCATCCGTGATTACCGCGGAGGCGGAAGGGCTTCAGGGCGTGAAACAGCCGCTCGGGTAGCAGCGGGAGCTGTTGCCAAACAGCTGTTGGCCGAATTCCAAATCGAAATCACGGCCTATACTTATGCCATCGGGGCAATTGAAATCAATCCTAATCGTTTTACTCCCGGCTTGATTATATCCCATCCTCTGGCGATGCCTGATCCGGAAGCCGCCGCCCAAGCATCGCAGTTTTTGGACCGGATGGCGGAAGAGAAAAACTCAGTGGGTGGGGTTGTTGCGTGCACCGTCACAGGAATGCCTGCCGGTCTCGGTGAGCCTGTATTTGAAAAACTCGATGCCATGCTTGCCAAAGCCCTCTTCTCCATTGGAGCAGTCAAAGCCGTGGAAATCGGCAGCGGCATCCAGGCTGCCCGGATGCTCGGCAGTGAGCACAATGATTGGTACCAATACCAAGATGACGGCACCCTCTTAAAAAAGACCAATCATGCCGGAGGCATCCTCGGCGGAATCAGTGATGGCTCCCCACTCAAACTCAAGGCCTATTTCAAACCGACTCCCAGCATCGGGCAAGAGCAGCGGTCAGTAAACACATCGCAAGAGAACATCAGCTTTGCCATCACCGGCCGCCATGACCCGGTAATCGTCCCCCGGGCAGTGGTGGTGGTTGAAGCGATGGTTGCCCTTACACTCGCCGATTATCTTTTGATCGGGGCAACCTCCCAAGTTGCCAACTTGAGGCGGTTGTATAAAGGATAACCAGCTACTGCCGGCACACAGTGGCGACAATTCGCGGCTGGCCGATTTTGCCATCAATCAACCGGGCAACAGGCCTGGCTGCAAGCCAGCACACTACCAAACCGCCGAGAGCAGCCAGGGCGGAAAAAGCTTCAGCGCCTGTTAAGTTATAGGCCAGGAAATACCCTAAGAACAAACCGAGAGAGGGCAACCCATACAGGGCCAGCATCGTTTGGACAATCCCTTTCGCAGGGTATTCGACCATGATTGTATCCCCGACTTCAGCCTTGATGTTCAAATCCAGTTTGAACACTCTTTCGTCCGCCTGCTCCCGGGGAGTCAGGCGGATACATCCCCTGCAGTTACCGCAGGCTTCACTGGGGTTGGTAAACTTGACCCAGGCCTGATTACCATCAATCTTCACAATTTCACCCAGCCGGCGCATGCCCCTCTTCCTTTCTACAGCACCAGATGATAAAAAGCGGCCCAACACCGCTTTTTATGTTTGATCCAAGCTCGTCAGTTGTTCCGTGAATATGTCGAGTTCACACAAAAGCTCCTCATCCACCCAGTGGATGCAAGACTCGCAGCTTCGTTCCACAGCTTCTGTTTCCCGTTCGTATTCGCTGCATGTCTCGCCGACTAGCTTCATCTGCTCTTTGCTCGGCACGGTGCCCCTCCTAATCCTGTTTTAGGATAGTTTAACCATCCCGGGCCGGAGCTAATCACATACCCGCCAGCCGGTACTGACGGCCAGATTCTGGATGGAATTACCTGTTATCTGTCAGCACCTGCCTGACGGCTTCTTTTATGGCATTGCTCGTCACTGTAGCCCCACTGTACACATCCACATCAGGGCTCTGGGCTTCGATAAT
>JAAYNP010000059.1 GCA_012520795.1 Bacillota bacterium | reverse complement strand
AGTCATCAACACTTTCGGCGGGCGCATTGATGTAATGGACGGTTTTGGGCAGATGGAAATCAACAACAAGACTCCGTACGATCTCAAGCTGAATTTGCTTGATACAGGGGGAACCGATTTAAGGGGAGTCGAAGGGGCAGTAAGCATAACTGATCGGAATAAATGGAGCAACGGATATATTACTACCACCTACCGCCGCATCGGTTCTGATATCACTGTAGAGGAATCGTGATGGACATGGGAAGGAAGAGATTATGTTCCTGTTGTGTTCAGCAGCGAAACGATCCATGATTCCCGCTTCACCCGCTACTTTCCAAAGCAGAATCTGTGGTACGCTATTGAAAAAGGCATGTTTGGCAAGCGATGGGTGGAGGGATACCTTAGTGCATCTGAGTTTGAATTGTTCAAACAAGAACATGGCGATCAGTGGCATCATTATATAGATTCATACTCCCACATGACGAAGTGGGAATCAGCTGGCACCAAGTTAAAATTGGATGAGTGGTTTGAGGTAGAACATGAATGGTATGATCGGGAAATGGTTTATAAACAAATCGAAGATGTATTACCGTATCTGAACAATGAGGGTCACAACATCAACTACTACTATCTCAACGATGCTTGGGGCGAAGAACCCAAGTGGGAGTACGATATGTACCATAATCCAGAACTCCCTGACGGCAGTTTCCACCAACGCTGGTACCTCCCCAGTGTTGAAGTGCGGGAGCATATTATTTTCAAAGCAGACTATGATGTCCAAGTTAACTTTATTGGCTGGGACGAAGGTTCGATTTCCGTCAAGAGCGAGGGAGCCGTTAAGCTAAACAACATGCTTTCCAGCCTTAAGGGCCAAGTAACCATAGATGCCAAAGGCGGCATTGCGCAGGTTGCGGATGATGCGGTGATCAGATCTGAGCAGATCACCCTTAAAACAGGTGAGGGTGATATTGGCAGCCCGCTCAATCCTGTGGGTGTGCAGCTGACATCTGATACAGGCGGCCTGACAGCCATTGGCAATAATGTCTATATCAGGTCCGATATTGGTGATCTGATCCTTTCCGATATCAGGCTGAACGATCCCAGCGGGATCATGCGGCTTGAAACGATTGGCGACATTAGTGCCGATCCTGGATTGGTGCTGGAAGGAAACAGGATCGAATTGATGTCAGGGCAGGGGAGTATCGGCCGGGCCGGTAACCCGATCCAGCTCAAAGCCGGTTCCGACGGCCTGATGGCATCCGCAGCTCACGACATTTACCTCTCGCAAACAGAAGGGGATCTCTATCTGGGAAGCGCCCTTTCTTCCAGCGGCGATGTCTGGCTGCAGGTGGTGGACGGCTCCCTGATCGATGCCAATGTCAGTGAAAGAAGAGATGAGCGGACTGAGGAAGAGCTGGACAAGCACTGGCACGAATCCAGGCTCATGGACGAGGGCGCCCAAATCAGTGCTGAAGAGACAATTGCTGCTTATGAAAATGCCAGGACGAGGGAGTATTATGAGTACTGGCAGTTGCGGAATATCCGCCCGGTTTACGATGAGCACGGTGAAGTGACAGGTTATGAAGCAGATCCATATGATGAGAATCATCCTAACCAAAGGTTGCATGAACTGCACGGCCGCTATGGCGCTGAGCAATTCAGTCCCGAGTGGCAGTACGTGGCTACTGAACAGGAAAGGGAGGAATTGACTGAAGGCTTCGAGTGGACCAGAGAGCAGTTGGAGACAGCACTGAGCAAGACTGTTCTGAGCAAGAAGACAAGCAGTACGGTGCCGGTCTTTGAGGAACCCAACATCCGCGGCCGCAATGTGGTTATCCTTGTGGAACAAGGAAGTGTTGGGATCGATCAGGGAGAGCTGATCATTGACGCAGAGGATCCGACGGTTTTACAGGAACGGCAGAACCGGCTGGCATTGGCTTCTGCCGAAGCTAATGATGTGCTGGTGGATGAAGACAGCATGCTGATTACCGTTTTGTTACGGGATTCGGTTGACGTTGACCTGATTGAAGGCGGTTCCTTGGAGGTCAAAGCCAGAGATCATGTCTATCTCGGCTCTCAGGAACCCATCTATGTCAAGGCTGTGGAAAGCGGCAGCGACATCCGCATTAAGGGCAAGGAAGGCCTGTATAGTGTCAGCGGTGGTATCAACGTCATTAGCGGCCATAATTTGATCATTGAAGGCGGTACCGGAGGAATTGGCGACCTGAGTAACCCCATTAAATTGGATTTGACTCCAGACAGTACAGTCATAGCCAGGGCAACGGAAGACATCTACCTGGAAAGCCTGAATGGAGATCTCAATGTGGCAGAAATCTTCAGCCGTAGTGGAGTGTTCTTGAGTGCTTCCGGGTCAATAGTTAACTTCGGTGGTGAACGGGACTATGTCATTGAGGGTAACCGGATTGAACTGATGGCCGGAGGGACAGTTGGCCACCAGGACAATGTATTTACAGTCGTTTCAGGTGATGGCGGCGTATCTGTGCAGGCCGAAGCAGATGTTTACCTCAGGGATTTTGGAACCAATGTGAGAATCAACAAATTGAGTGCAGGCGGTCCGGTAAACTACGATGCGGTTCAAGGGCGGATCAGCATTCTTGGTGATATCAAAGGCGGATCGCTGGTTTCACTAAGAGCAGCTCAAGCTTTAAGCATTGGATCTTCAGGCTCAATAGACGGTTCGTCTCAGGTGGAACTTGCCGGGACAGATCTGATAATGGATGATGGGGCATGGATCAAAGCAGCAGACAAGGTCACAGCGGATTTCAATGGGTTTATGACACTTAGCAGCTTAGAAGCAGGTTTAGTTGATTTGAAAGCTGATTCACACATAACCCAGACTGAGGATGGTAGTATTAAAGGCAAACTGGAGGTTGTAGCAGCAGGTAAGATTATCCTTGATGGTTTGAATAATGTTGCGGAGTTAAAGCTGGAAAACCGTGGAAATGGCGACACTAAGTTTGTAAATACTTCGGGTGACTTATCGCTGATTGCAGCAATGCTTTGGCATAGCGGCAATATTGAAATCACCAATGCTGGCGGTAGTATTTCAGGGGAAACAGTTTTCACTGAAGATGGAGATATTAGCCTGACTGCCAACGGTAGTATTCTAACAGATTTCACTATAGCTTCAAATGGGGGTATCAGCCTAACAGCTGAGACCGGAAGCATTTCAGCAGGCTATACTCAGGCAAATGACGGAGATATCACGTTTGCTGCCCAGGGTAACATAGAGATTTCGAATATACTCATGACCAACAAAAATGTTTATCTGTCATCACAGGGTCGAATCGAGACCACTGGCAATGGCAGGATTCAAGCTGATCTTCTGGATATGGTCAGCAGCGGCAGCCAATTATTATTGGGAGACCATACATTTGCATCGTTAAAATCCAGGATTACAAATGCCGGAGATTTGCAGATCAATAATACACGATCACTCACACTGCAGGGAATCGACGTCAACGAGGGTGATGTTCTCATTCAGAATACGGGCGATATGACTGTCGGCGGTGTTGTCAGTGCAGGCAATGGCGGGTCGATATCTTTAACCTCCAGTAATAACATGGTCATTCGTGAACAGGTGGGCACAACAGGAGAAGTGAGCTTGTCCGCCGGCGGCAGCATCTCTGCTGTTGATAATGGTAGGATTGCTGATGCCGCATTACTGACAACAGCCAGCCGCACCGGTCAGACTCTAGTTGGCGACCAGGTTAAGGCCTTCACTGCTGTCAATACGGGCAGTGGTGTTATCCAGTTTGCCAACCAGGGCGATCTGGTGGTGAACAGGGTAGCCCAAGTTCTGGCCGGAGACATTATCATCAGCGGCGGCAATGTATCCATCACTGACCTGATTCAGACTGCAGGAGACATCTATCTTTCTGCGGCGGGTGAGCTTGTCCAGGATAGTGACAAGTCAATTCTGACCGGGCGGAAGCTGGTGACAGAGAGTGGCGGCAGTCAGCTGTTGACAGGTGCCAACAAAGTTGCCACTTTTGCAGGTGTGATCAGCGGGGCTGGTAATCTGCAACTGCAGAATTTGGATAGTTTGGTTATTAAAAGCATCACTGTTGCTGATGGTGATATCGATGTCAACACCCCAGAGCAGCTTGAAGTTGTTGGGGAGGTTTCTGCAGGTAACACCAATAAGATTCAGTTGACATCCGGTGGCAACATCCAAATCGTTGAGCTTGTTAAGACACTTGGGGAAGTTCATCTATCATCACAGGGGAGCATTACAACAGCAGATGCCGGCCGGATTCATGCAGCCCAGCTGACAGCGATCAGCGATGGTGAGGTAACTTTCGCAGGGGATAATCTGGTTGGCAGGTTTGCTGCCCGTAGTACCGATGGAGCGATTCGGTTCTCCAATCTCGGCACACTGCAGCTCTTAGACCTTTCCACCAGCGACAATATCGAGATCAACACTGCTGACGGCCTTGAAATCCTTGGTACCATTGACACCACCGGTGAAGTATCATTAACAGCAGCCGGCAAGATTACAGAAACGGGCCAGGGCCGAGTAATCAATGCAGCCATACTCAAAGCAGTCAGTGGGGCGGGTCAGGAGTTGTTGGGCGCCAACAGCATCGAGGTATATGATGCCACAAATCTTGGGCACGGCCCAGTTCGCTTTGCCAACATCGAGTCATTTACTCTGAAACAGCTGGTTCAAAGCAGCGGCGACATTGAGCTGATCAGCCGCGGTGACTTTGACTTAGGTATTGATCTGGCCACTGCCGGCGGTAGTATCCGGATCGACAGCGGCGGCGGGCTTGTTGTGGGTACCGATGTAACTACCGGTGATGGCAGTATAGAACTAAGCAGCGGTGCCAGGTTTGACTTGATTGGAAATGTAGTTTCCGGTGGTGGTGACATTACGCTTAGTAGTGGTGGCCTGTTTGATTTAACCGGTACTGTAACTACCAACAGTGGTAATGTGCTCCTGAACAGCATTGGATGTGTGTTGAGCGGTGTGGTGAGTACTGAGGACGGCGACATCCTGCTAGTGAGCAATGGATTGGTAGACTTAATTGGTACTGTTAGTAGTGGTGACGGTAATATCGAGCTAATCAGCGGTGATAGCTTTGATCTAAGCGGTAACGTACGCACCAGTGCTGGCAATATCTTGCTCAGCAGCAACGGCGGATTTGCCTTGATCGGTGAAGTAGATACTTACGACGGTAATGTCCTGCTCAACAGTGGCGGCCAGGTTGGTTTAAGCGGCGATGTATCTGCTGGTGGCATCATTGAGCTAAACAGCGCTGATAGGTTTGACTTAAGTGGTACCGTTATTACGGGTAGTGGTGATATTAAGCTTAATAGCGATGAAGGGTTTGACTTAAGCGGCGATGTAACTAGCGGTAAAGGTGACATTGAATTAAGCAGCGGTGATCGATTTGAGTTAACTGGCAGTGTAAGAACTGCTGGTGGTAATATCGTACTCAGCAGTGGTGCAGAATTGAGCTTGAATGGTAAAGCAGCCACCGGCAAAGGTAATATTCTCCTGAACAGTGGAGATTCAATTGACTTGGCTGGTACTGTAACCAGCGGCGAGGGCCGAATTGAGCTGAAAAGCGCTGATCGATTCGACTTAAGTGGTAAGGTAGAAACTGCTGGTGGCAATATCACACTGTATGGCGGCAGAGGCGTTTTCTTAGTAGGTGATGTAGTAACAGCGAGCGGCAATATAGCACTCAGAAGCGGTTTAGAGTTGGTTTTAACTGGCAGTGTTGTTACTGACAATGGCAATATCGTGGTTGACAGTGATGATTCACTCGACTTGAGCGGCATCGTGAACAGCGATAGGGGCGATATCGAACTAAGCAGTGGTGGTAACTTTGACTTGAGTGGTGATGTGACAGCCAATATCGGTAATATCGCAATCAATGCTATCGATGGTCTTTACATTGGTGGCGCAGTGTCATCAGTTGATGGCGGACGTATTGAACTGACTACCGGTGGTAACCTGGTTGTTGACGGTGAGATTGCAGCTACAGGCACTGTGCTGCTAAATGCAGTGGGCGCGATTACCGAATTGAATAATGGCCGAATTGTTGGTGCAAGCCTGCTGGAGACCCGAAGCGGACGTGGCCAAGCCTTGACAGGTGTCAACCGTGTAAGCGTCTTCAGAGCTGTCAATACCGGAACTGGAGCAATTCAGTTTGTCAACAGCGGTTTACCATTGCTGGTAAAATCGGTAATTCAGGAGCAGGCCGGTGAAGATATCTGGATTAGTTCCGCAAGCGACATAGCTGTTGAACAGATCTGGGCTACAGCAGGATTAGTCGAACTTGAATCAGATCAGGGATCAATCACCAATGCCAATCAAAATGAAGCAGCGGTTGTTGCTGGTGATGTTATCCTTAAAGCCCAATCAGGATCAATTGGCAGCGAAGAGAAGCTGCTGGTAATTGATTCGGGAAATGGATCCAACGGTAGTGTCACTGCTAACGCAAAAGGCAATATTGCCATAGCCGAAAACAGCGGCGATTTTGCTGCTGCTGTAATCAGTTCTGCTGAAGGTGATCTAATCATCATGGCCAATGGTTCGATTATATCAGCTTCGTCTGCAGCAGCGAATGAACGCAATTTCAGCGGCGTCAATATTGATTTGCTTGCTCAAAACGGCAGTATTGGGACGGCTGCTAATCGGGTGTCCGCATCAGCTGTGCAAGTGCTCAATGCCAAAGCAAAGGGTAATATTTTCCTGGATGCGGTTAATGGGCTCACCACGCAAATGCTTGTTAGCGAGCTTGGCAGCATTAATCTGTATGTCACAGGCGGCAGATTGGATGCAGAACTGATTGAAGCCAATGCTGGCCTGACTGTTGCAGCCGATGATGTAGCCATAGCAAGACTGGTACATACAGGCGATGGCAGTTTAGGATTGGCATTTACCGGTGTAAGTAATGAAATGGCAGACAATGTTGTAATCAGAGAACTGGCAGGAAGAGACATTCAAGTTGAGCGGTTGATTGCTAACTTTAGCAGTATCATCAGTGAAGCTGAGCGAATTCGATTTGATTACTTCGACGTAGGAACCTACGCGTATGTTGCCTCAGAAAACAATACTGTGGCGATTGACAGTGTGGTGACGAAACTGCGCGATGTGAGCTTACAGTTGTATTCGAATTGTAAGCCGTTCAACTTGCTCCTTAACAGCAACCGAAAAGTCGAGACAAGCGCGCTGGTTATCAACTGTGACCGGGATTACACTATCAACGGCGTTAAGGGAGGAATCAGCATCATTGCCTTTGCGCAGGCAATAATGCATGGAGACCAGTTGCCATCCCGTTTAGGTATCTTCCCGTATCCATCAGTATTCAATCTGGGTGTTCAAAGCCTGATCAGTTTCGGTCAAGATATCGTGTCCACTGTAGACGACGAGGAAGACACTGAAGATGATGAAGCTGTACAAGAAGAAGGTGACAGCGGTGAAGAAGATCAAAATGCGGAACAGCAGTAAGTTGCCCATAAATTGCAGGTTTGACCTTTCCAGTATGGATTTGTCCATACTGGCAACGGTTATAATTGGTATGCTTTCACTGGCATTTCTTACAGCGACCGGCCTGGTTTATGCTGCTGATCAAGGCACAACCCAAAAGATATATGTAGCGAAAATTGTAGTCAGCGATTCAGAGATCTTGACAGCAGCAGAAATTGATACAATAGTGTCCAAGTATGAAGGCCAAGAGCTTGGTATAGAAGATCTGCAAGTGGTTACAGCAGAATTGAACCAGCTTTACTTGGATAAAGGGTTCATAACAGCAAGGGCAATTCTGCCACCTCAGACAGTAGAAGCAGGCGAGATATTAATTGAACTGATTGAGGGCCGGGTTGGGGAGCTACACGTAGTCGAAAACGTATTCACAAATGCCTCGTACATCTTAAACAGAATAGGTTTGACCAAAGGTGATCTGTTTCAATTGGATCGACTGGAGCAGGAATTGGCGTATTTTAACTTGGTCAATGATGTCCAATTGATCGCTGAATTACAGGCCGGGCAGGAATTTGGTACCACTGATATTATCCTGACGGCATTTGAACCGCCTAACCAGCAAGTTGCGCTTTCAATGAATAATTGGGGCCGGATTGAAACTGGAGAGAACCAATATGGGGTTACACTTTTGACCCGCAGTCTCCTGGGTCACCGCGATTCTCTCACTCTAAGCGGGTTTATAACAAAAGGTAGCTTTTCAGGAACTGTAAGCTACAAATTGCCTGCTGCCAAAGACGGAGCATATATGCAGCTCAGTTATTACCGCAGCGACGGGCGGGTCGTCCAGGGTGAGCATGACAGTCTAGAAATTAACAGCCTTTCCGGTGTATGGAACTTGAAATTTAGCAGACCAGTTATCATTGATGCTGGAAATAGATCTGAAACCTATTTTGAACTGCAAAGACAGAAGTCAAGAACGAGATTCTCCGGAGCGGAACTGTTAAAATCAACCATTAATAAAGCCACAGTTGGCTTCGATATTCAAATTGTGAAACCAGACAGGTTCTGGTACACTAGTCATAAAGTTGCTTTCGGATATGAGGACAACAATGCAGGCCTAAACAGCTTTCTCAAATTCAGTGGATATTACTTCCTGCAGCAAGCCTTTGCTGATCACGGTTTGTTGGAGGTAAGCATTGCTGCGCAGTATGCACCAACCTCGCAGATTCCGTCCTCTGAACAATTTTCCATAGGGGGGGCGTCGACATTAAGAGGGTACAGTTCAGGGGCGAGAAGCGGTGACAATGGTTACAGCGTGTCGATAGAGTTGAAGGAGCCCGAAACAAAACAGATACGCTCCTTTGCTTACTTCGATCATGGTGCAGCATTCAGCTTTTTAGGAGAGAACCAATCTGTAACCGCTGAAGACTTCATCAGCTCTGTTGGGGTAGGTATTGATCTTAAGCCTATAGATGCTTTTTATGACAAGTTCGTGGTTGGTGTGCCGCTAGATTTTACAGATATCAAGCTGCATCTTAGTATCCAAGCTACATATTAGAAACGCTTACTTAAAAGAATTGGGAGGAATCGGAATGAAAAAGGCACTTAAATACCTGTTACCTGTGATAGTGTTAGGAGTTGTAGTTTTTGCCATGGCATTAGAAGCTGAAGATTTTAGGATTGCAGTTGTCAATATGGACAAGGTCATTGATGAATCCTATGCTGGTCAAGAGGCCAATAAGGCATTATTAAGTTTTATCGATATCAAGCAGACGGAAGTGGATTTGCTGGCTGAAGAGATCAATCGCTTTCAGGAGGAACTAGGTGAAGAGGTCACCGACGAACAGCTGACCCAGCTTTATGCAATGCTGGCAGATTATCAGGAGGCACTTGATCAGGCTAATACTGAAGTTCAAACTCAAGCCCAAACTTTACGCAACAGGCTGGTATCAGAAATCCTGGAGGTTATCCGACAAATCGGCGAAGCCAGGCAATATGACTTGATTGTGGACTCAGCAACAGTAACTTACTTTACCAGGGTCAATATTGTAGATATAACTGGTGAAGTTATCCGTAATTATGATCAAATAAAACTGCAACCTGAGGATAATTAAGGACGCTTAAAACATGTGCTTTCGATTTTGTTTTCAAGGCCGCTAAAAGCGGTCTTTTTTCGTGGCATCTCACGTGTAGATTGGTGCCAAACAGACAGTTGTGGGTGATCACAATGCCCCGAAAATTGCTGACAGCTCAGGAATTGGCTGAAAAACTAAGCTTGTCGGTGGATACGATCTGGCGCTATACCCGGGAAAAGCAAATTCTCTATGTGGAGATAGGCAAAAACACGGTGAGATTGTTGTTTAAACCGGAGCTTGCAGCAGTTGCCGGCCTCGGATGGTATTGATGCCTGTGATCATGAGATAGGCTGCCACAACGACGGCGCCAGTTAAGTCTACGTAACCAACAAAAGGAGATGTGGGAGTTAAGGCGACAAAAGCCAATGCAATGGCTACGGAAATGTCTACAACAGACTTGGCCAGATATAGTTTGCTTTGAACCGAAAGGATAGTATCAGGTTGTTCCCGATCAAGTTTACGGTAGCGGAACCAGAACCAGGAATTGGTAATTACACCTAAAAAGGCAATTATGAGGCTGGGAACCACATTTCCTTTCTCAGCATTGAATGAGAGAGCAGCAACAATCAACATAGCAAAGCCTGAGAGGAGCATGGCTGTCCCCACAGAACGATTTGCGATCGATTCCAATTTCCTCTTCAAGGCGTTGTCTTGCTGGCTGCCTTTATGGATGATGCGAAAGATGATCAATGAAACAATGATTGCCGCCAATTCTGAAGTGCGGCGGATGAAGTCTGCAATCTGCGTACTAGATCTGCCGAAAAAAAGGGCAATGCCAAGCACAAGAGGACCTGGAGAGCTCAATATGACAGAAGCGAGGAGAGTGCGTTCTCCCTTTTGTTTCATTACCTTACCTCCACACCTTCATGAATGAGTGCAATCTCTCCCTATTATATCAAATATCTGTGGCAATGAACATTGATAGTGCGAGGCAACAGTATCTGTGCTATGATGAAATAGATCATCAAAGATGGAGTGTTTGAGAATACGATGGGCAAAACAATCGATTTAACAGAAGGAAATATCTTTAAAAGTTTGATCAAGCTTGCGATGCCAATTATCGGTACATCCTTTGTACAGATGGCTTACAGCCTGACTGATATGATTTGGGTTGGGCGGTTGAGTTCTGATGCGGTTGCGGCGGTGGGGACAGCCGGGTTCTTCACTTGGCTTGCATCGGCGGTAATCCTGATTGCACGGGTGGGGGCTGAGGTTGGTGTAGCCCAGGCAACAGGCAGGAAAGATCGGAATGAAGCTCAGGCGTATATACGCCACAGCATCCAGCTAATAGTATGTTTAGCTTCCGTTTACGCATTGCTGCTGATTTTGTTCCGCAAACCACTGATTGGCTTTTACCGTCTAGGAGCATCTGTAGAGGAGCAAGCCACTAGCTACTTGCTCATCGTTTCCCTGGGGATGGTGTTTTTTGCGGTTAACCCTATATTTACTGCCATCTTTAACGGCGTTGGCGACAGTACTTCCCCGTTTAAGGTCAATGCTGTCGGCTTGGTTTTGAACATCATTTTAGACCCGATTCTCATCTTTGGTTTAGGGCCAATCCCGCGTCTGGAGACTGCAGGGGCTGCTGTCGCTACAGTTATTGCCCAGCTTACCGCTACGCTGGTTTTCGTTTTTCAAGCAGAAAAAAGGACGGACTTATTCGCAGGACTGCAATTGCTTAAGAAACCTAACTCTGTTTATCTGAAGCGGATTGTCAAACTAGGTTTGCCGGTGGCGGTCCAGAGTGCGTTTTTTACCACAATTGCCATGGTAATTGCCCGGATCATTTCTCAATGGGGTCCTTTGCCTATAGCTGTCCAAAAAGTAGGTTCGCAGATAGAGTCGATCTCCTGGATGACGGCGGGAGGTTTTCAGACAGCTATGAGTGCTTTTGTCGGGCAGAACTATGGCGCTAAAAAATGGGATCGGGTTGTCAAGGGCTATTTTGCTGGAATAGGGATAGTCTCTATTGTTGGTATTTTTGCTACTTTCCTGCTTATCTTTGGTGCCAGGCTTTTGTTTGCCATCTTTATTCCTGAAGCGGAAGCGATCAGCCACGGAATAGTCTATTTAAGAATCCTTGGCCTTTCTCAGCTGGGAATGTGTGTTGAAATTGTCACTGCAGGTGCTTTTATCGGTCACGGCAGGAGTTTCCCACCTTCAATTGTGAGCATTGTCTTCAATTTATTGCGCATTCCTGGAGCCCTGATCCTCTCGTCGTTTGTTGGCCTGGAGGGAGTCTGGTGGGCCATAAGCCTGTCCAGCATTTTTAAGGGGTCGGTTTTGGTAATCTGGCACATTCATTACCTAAGGACTAACCCGGAATTGGCTGGATGGCGTCAACAAGCGGAAATGATCAGTTGAAGCAGCGGTAGGATTAGCGTAAGCCCTTGGAGTTGAGATTATGTATTCGGATGCGTTTGGAGACAATGCATTTGTGACAGCCTTTGTCAGTTATCTGGAACCAGTTGAACTTGTATGGTTACTGTAGATGTCTGTTTGTGAGATACTGTGACAGACCTACTACCTTTTCCGGATTTTCCGTCCAGATATATGGCATCCACAGTGAACAACCACTGACCGGTCTTCAGCTTATTAATAGTCAATTCATTCTTGGTTGTTCCGGCGTTTTGCACTAGATTTTGACCTCCAAACCAACCGTTTACAGTATAGCTTATGGTGCTTCCCGTCAGTTCTTCATCGGGAACAAAAACAAGCCTAACATCACCGAGCTCAGGAAACAACAGACCACCGCCATAACAACCGGCCAATAGCAGGATTAAGCTTAGCATCAAGGCGATCACTGCGACTCTTTTCATTTACAAGCACCTCATATTCAAACTTATTTGCCAATGAGTTCGTCATTTCGCATAATAAGTCCTTGTAACGGAAGCTGGAATCACATAAATGTGAATTTCATTGGATTTATGATTTCATTTAATCTATAATTAATGGAAATATAAGCTAGAAGGAGCCTGGCGATGCTTGACAAGTATACGAATTTCTTCGGCATGGAATTTGTGGAGATCAAACCGGGAAGTTTTATGATGGGCAATATGCAGGGAGTTGCCGAGATGAAAAATATCCAGCGGCTGATTCGGGAAGATGAAGTGCCGGTCCACCGGGTTACAATCTCACAGCCTTTCCGAATGGCAGTTACACCTGTAACCAACAAGCAGTATGAGCTTTTTGATCCGGAACATCGGCGCTACCGAGGCAGAAACGGGTTTTCCTCCAATGATGATGATGCTGTGGTGTATGTCAGCTGGTATGACGCCATGGCGT
>JAAYNP010000006.1 GCA_012520795.1 Bacillota bacterium | reverse complement strand
CAAAGTATGCCCGGCTGGAGTGGTGGCTCCTGTTTTAATGCCGTTGACACCGTGAACCTCGTGCAGCAGGGCATTAGAATTGCGGATGGTCTTGTTCATAGCCTTCAGTTCGTATTCTTTGGTCGATACAAAACGGCGAAACAAGTCATTGCTCATGGCAAAACGGGACAATAGTGCCATCTCATAGGCAGTTGAGTAATTGCCGCTGTAAATCGACAACAAGCCAGTTGCGTCCACGAAGTTTGTGTCATTCAACCCCAATTCCCTCGCCCTTCTGGTCATGAGCCGGGCAAATTCTGACTCAGAACCTGCCGCGTACTCCGCCAAGGCTACTGCGGCATCATTGGCTGAAGCAAGTGCCGAGGCATAGAGCAGTTCTTCCACTGTAAGCTTGTCACCGCTTTTGAGTTTGATCTCTGTACCCCCACGGCTGGCGGCATTGGCACTGGCTGTGACAACGTCTTCCAGACCGATATTGCCTGCCTGGACCAATTCGCAAATGTACAGGATGGTCATAACCTTTGTCAAACTGGCTATTGAACGCTTTTGGTGCGGGTTTTTGGCGTAAAGCACGTGGTCGAAGTCGGCATCGTAAATCACAACCGCTATTGCTGACGCACTGGGAAACTTTTCTTCTGCATTCGCACCCGGGCTTAATGCAAGGCCCAAAATCAAGCTGACAATGAGCATGAATGTGATTCCAATTCGAATTGTCATCCTACTCCCCCTTAGCTTCTACATCAAATCATACGCCGGACAGTGGAATCTGATTACGCCCAGGAATCACAGATTAGGCCGCCGGGGCATATACTGCTAGTAATTGTGTCAGCCTGAGGAGTGGCCAGCCATGGAAATGCAAATCTTTGACAAGCACCCATCCTTCTTCAACCACTACGTCGCCAACCACACCTATGGAGATCTGCTGCAGACAACTTATTGGGGCCAGCTGAAATCCATGACCGGATGGGAGCCTTTTCCCTTGGGTGTAGTGGAGTCAGGGCAAATCTGCGCTGGCGCACTGGTGCTGAAACGAATAATACCCCTGACTGGCAAATGCATTTTTTACTCCCCTAGAGGCCCTCTTTTCTCCAGTATCCAAGCCCTTGAATGCCTGGCGGCGGGCGTTACTGATCTTGCTCGGTCTCATGGAGCTCTCTTTTGGAAGATGGATCCGGCTATTCCCACAGAGAACAGAACCTGGGATCAGTTTGCCCAAAAACACCTTCACAAACTTGAGATCGGCCTTGACTTCGACGGTGTGCAGCCAAGATTCATCATGGAACTGGATCTGCGCCCTGACTTGGAGACCATCTTCGCCAATATGAAGAGCAAGGCCCGCTATAACATCCGCTATGCCAAGCGTAAAGGGATCACTGTCCGGCTCAGCCATTCCAAAGACGATTTGCAAATTTTCTATCCGCTTTTACAGGAAACTGCAGCCCGAGATCGGTTTTCAATACGCTCTTTTGCCTACTTCGAGCATCTGTGGGATTGCCTTGTCCCCCACCGCACCGCCCAACTGTTCCTTGCCTCGCACCATGGCGAGCCCTTGGCCGGTGCTATTGCTTTCCGCCTTGGCAAACGGGCATGGTACGTTTATGGCGCTTCAGCAAATATCAAGCGCAATCTGCAAGCCAGTTACGCCCTGCAGTGGGAAATGATCCGGTGGGCAAAAAGCCTGGGTTGTACCGTCTATGATCTGCGGGGTGTGTCAGGAAACCTTGATCCTGAACACCCACTCTATGGTTTGTACCGATTTAAAGAAGGCTTTGGTGCAAAACTGGTGGAGTATGCCGGTGAGTTCGATCTGCCGTTTTCACCCCTGTATCGCTTCTGGAAACCTGCGCTGAACATCTACAAGAGATTTCGGGGAAACATTCTTTGAAGGTGATCAATTAAGGATGACCAGCCGATGGAATGGGTAGGCCCAACTTGGATAGAAGTTAACCTCAGTGCCATCCGGCACAATTTGGCTGCAATTAGGGCATTTACCAAAGCGCAGCTGTGCCCGGTAATCAAGAGCAATGCCTACGGCCATGGGCTGGCAGCAATCGGTATGTTTTTCCAACTGGAGGGAATCAAGCGCATTGCGGTCAGTGATTTGGATGAAGCCCTTATGGCACGCCGTTCTGGTATAACCATTCCAATTCTGGTCCTGACTCCGATTCTGCCACAACAGGCACCCCAAGCCGTAACCCATGATCTAACGGTAACGGCAGCCTCCAAGGATTTGATCGAGATATTGGCAGGGCACGGCCAGGCTCGCGGCCGTCTGGTCAAAATCCACCTCAAAATCAACACTGGGATGAACCGGATCGGGATTGAGCCGGAATCTGCCCTTGAGTATGCAGAATTAATTGCCAAGTACAAATACCTGCAGCTTGAGGGCGTGTACACCCACTTTGCTGATGCTGACCACGACCCCGGCTATACCCATAAACAGCTGAAAAGGCTGCTTGCAGTCAAATCCATGTTCACCGATTTTGGCCTTACAAATCTGATCTGGCATGCAGCCGGTTCCTCCGCCTTTTTCTCCCACCCTGAAAGCCATTTGGACTTGGTGCGAATCGGCACTGCCATATTTGGCCAAACGCGGGCAAAACTGCCGCCCGGCACTAACCTGCGAAACACCTGGAATCTCTATACACACATCATTCAAGTCCGGAGAGTTGCCAAAGGTGAGCCGATTGGCTATAATCAAAGATATACAGCAAGACGTGATTGCTTCATCGGTGTAATCCCCATTGGATATGGCGATGGATTGGGAGTTATTCCTAACAACTTCGACATGTGGCGGCACTTGCGTTCAGCCCTGCTGCACCTAGCCCGCACACCTCATATAGTATCGATTGACGGCATAGATTTTCCAATCGTCGGAAAAATTGCCATGGGTTCAAGCTGTGTTGATCTGACCGGACACCCACATGCACTTGGCTTATATGGCGCTGTTGCCCAGGTCCGCGCCCGCCGCACCACCATCAACAGCCGTATCCCCAGAATTTACACCGTCAATGGAAAAATGATATTGATTCACTGGCATGATCAGTATTGGCAGCCCGTGATCGCCAACAACCAGATCTATGCCAAGGCTGTCAGCCTGCCAACTGCAGTGGAAATTATTAAACGGAGGAATCAGGATGGGTAGGAAGTTTTGGAGATTTATCCTGCTGTTGCTGTTAGCGGTAGTAGTAATTCGCGTCGTCCTTATGGGACTGAATCGAGTGCAGATGGGCCCTGGGATTGCTTTGATTCACATTGAGGGAGTAATTGACGGATCAGCATTGACAGGAGCCGATTCGGCATTGGATCAACTGCGGGCAGCTCAAGAAGATGGGCAAATCAGGGCAGTCGTGCTGAGGATCAACAGCCCAGGAGGATCTGCCGCCACCAGCCAGGAACTCTATCATGCAGTTCTGCGCTTTCGCGAAAGGGGCATCCCAGTGGTGGCATCCCTGGGTGACACAGCCGCCTCTGGCGGATACTACGCTGCAGCAGCCGCAGACTTTATCTATGCCAATGGTTCAACTCTTACCGGATCAATTGGAGTGATTATGCAGAATGCCAATTTGGCTGAGCTCTATGAAAAACTCGGTGTAGATATCCAAGTAATTAAATCAGGGGAATTCAAGGATACCCTGTCGTCATTCCGCTCCCTTACCGAAGCCGAAACCGAACTCTTGACGGAACTGATTCATGATGCCTGGGATCAATTCGTGGAAGACGTGGCTTACGCAAGGGCTCTGGAAAGAGAGAAAGTAGAGGCAGTAGCCGATGGCCGGATTCTCACCGGCAGGCAAGCATTGGAAGCAGGTCTAGTTGATGCCATAGGTGATCTGGAAGAAGCGAAGCAAAAGGCCTTGGAACTCGCCGGTATCGAAGGCTCCTACTTCATCAGGACATATCGTAAAGAACGCAGCTTGCTGCAGCGACTATTGTCAACACTATCGGGCATGCTCCCTGAAGCAGGACTCAGCCTGCGCTATCAGTCGATTTGACAACTATGCCCATACCGGGTATCATGAAACCATAGAGGTGAATCGGCTATGGGTGACAACGGAGGCAAGAAAAAGCTGATCCAGCGGCTGAAAAGAGTGGAGGGACAGGTCCGGGGCATTCAAAGAATGATTGAGCACGAACAGAACTGTATTGAAGTATTGACGCAGGTTGCTGCAGCGCGGGCTGCCTTGGATCGCGTTGGTATGATCATATTTGAAGAGCACAGCCATACCTGCCTGCTTCGGGCGATTGAAGAAGGCCAGGACGATGCCATCGAAGAACTCATGCAGGCACTAAAGCGCTTTATGCAGTGACCGGATCCCCCTACTCGCATAGTTTCAATATGAGCGCATCTAAACGTTAAACGAGCAGATGATACTGCTCGTTTCTTTATGGCAGCAAGCCAAGGGGATTGATGGTTTCCTGATTATACTTGATCCGAAAATCCAGGTGAGGCCCGGTGGAAAGGCCTGTCGAGCCAGCTCTGGCAATAGGCTGGTTCGCTTTGACTGCATCGCCTTTTTTGACCAGCAGTTGAGTGTTATGCCCATACCAAGTTGTATACCCGCCGCCATGATCGATTACCACGCCATAGCCGTAATCGCCCATCCACTCTGCCTGAATTACGATTCCGGATGCGGCCGCTTTGACAATAGTTCCCTGGGGAACAGCGATATCAATGCCACCATGGAAGTGCCGCACCTTCGTTATCGGGTGATCACGCCAGCCATAAGGTGAGGAGATCTGGCCTGAAACCGGCCAATTGAACCGTGGTGGTCGGTTGACGGCTGCTGTCGCCGCCACAGCTTCAACGGGGCCGGCAGGAATTGCCAGCTGTTGACCGACTCTGATCCGGTTTGGATCATTGATGCCGTTGTATGCAGCCAAATCCAATGCGGTAAGGCCGAATTTTTTGGCGATCACAGACAAGTTTTCCCCCTGCTTGACAATATACTCCTGGTCAACTGCGGCTGTGGGAATCCTGAGCTGTAGACCGGGATAGATCACGGTAGATGTCAATTGGTTATGATCCATCAGTTCTGACAGAGAAACATCATAAGCCTTGGCGATATGAGACAGCGTATCGCCTCTTGTGACAACATGGATCCGCTGATAGCTTGCACTTTGCTGCAGTGCAGCAATGGTTTGGGGCCCAACAATGCCATCCACTGCAAGGCCCTGCTCTTTTTGAAACTGCCGAACCACCTTATCCGTCTGCGGGCCAAAAATTCTGTCCACGGCTATGTCATAGCCTAAAGCACTAAGATACTCCTGTAAGATGCGGACATCTTCCCCGCGCAGGCCGGATTTCAGGTAACGTGCGCCCAACCCGTCAACAATACTTGCTGACATGATCAAGGCCAACACCATGGAGATAATCAATGAGACGATGAACCTGACTTTCATGGCTCCCTCCCGAGTTCAATGCGTAATATTTTCCCTTTACATGAAAGTATTGGTTAAGTCGTCTCATTTTATTCTACTATATTTTGTTTTTTAGACTGGCCGTTTTCGTTTTCCAGGTGCTACCATGACTCCAAGAAATGGTAAACACTCATGGCTGCTAAAGCCCCATCTCCGGCAGCAGTCACTATCTGGCGTAAAGCCGCAGCGCGCACGTCACCTATGGCATACACACCAGGAACCTTGGTAGCCATGGTCGAATCAGTCTCAACATACCCGTTGGGATTCAGTAATCCGGTTCCCTGCAGAAACTCTGTGTTTGGCAAATAACCGATATAGATAAATACACCCTCCGCATCCAAGTCAGAAACAACACCCGTGTTGACATTCCTGATTTTCACCTTGCTGACCTTTGCTTCTCCGATTATTTCTTCGGCCACCGTATTCCAAATAACCCGGATTTTGGGGTTAGCAAAAGCCCGCTCCTGCAGTATGGGTGCCGCTCTCAGCTGATCCCGCCTGTGGATAATCGTTACCTGCGATGCAAACCGCGTGAGAAACACTCCCTCCTCAACCGCTGAGTCGCCGCCGCCCACCACCACAACCTCTTTGTTGCGGAAAAAAGCTCCGTCACAAGTGGCGCAATAGGATACTCCCCGCCCGGCAAACTCCAGCTCTCCAGGGACGTTAAGTTTACGCGGTTGGGCACCGGTGGCAATGATCAAAGCCCGTGCGTTGACCGACGAACCATCATTCAACGTCACTGTTTTTATCCGATCGGAAAGGTCGACACCAACTGCTTCAGCCTGCCTCCACTCTGCGCCAAACTCCAGCATATGTTCATACATAAGTTCTGAAAGCTGGGGGCCGGTAATCACCTTATACCCAGGATAATTCTCGATTTCAAGAGTGTTCTGCATCTGCCCGCCGGGCAACCCTTTATCAATGACAGTTGTCTTCAATCTTGCTCTTCCGCTGTATATCCCTGCGGTGAGCCCGCCGGGACCACCGCCGATAATCGCCAAATCATACATGGTATCAGCTCCCACTTCGTTAATTTCCGCGGCATCCGGACAAAGCAAACATGGACTAACGCAGTTCTACCTCGTCCGCCAATCCTGATGAAACCCATATGTTTCCGGACTGATCCACAATAATTGCTTCGTAACCCGGCAGACTCTCAATCAGTTCGCATCCCCGCTCCATGCCCAGCACAAAAACCGCAGTGGACAATGCATCAGCATCGGCCGCTTCAGGCCCATAGACCGTAACACTAATCACACCCTGGGTTGGATACCCGGTATGGGGATTGATTATGTGGTGATAGCGAATCCCATTATCTATGAAATAACGTTCATAATCGCCTGAGGTAACAATTGTCTTGTTTTCCAACTCTACCACAGCAATCAGCTTCGCAGAATCCCGGGGATGCTGGACACCGACCCGCCAGGTGCTGCCGTCAGGTTTGGCACCAATTGTGGTAATGTCTCCTCCGGCGTAGATCATCCCGCTCTTGATTCCTGCTGCTTCCAGCACTTTTTGCGCCTGATCAACAGCATACCCTTTGGCGATTCCCCCAAGGTCTATCTTCGCCCCCGCAGGAATCATCACTCGCTTAGCGTTCGCATCTACCTCCACACCACGGTACCCTATGCTACCTAGAGCCTGGCGTAACTCCATCTCATTTGGGACCTGGTTGGCACCTGTCCCAAAACCCCAAAGGTCAACCAGCCGTCCAATAGTAATATCAAAGGCACCGCTGCTCAGTGCGCTGTAGTGAAGAGCTTTTCCCAGGAGAGCGAGCACTTCCTCCGTGACTGTAACCCACTGTCCTGCCTGTTGGTTGATCTTGGTTACGATACTGTCTTTGAGATGACGGGAGAATACCAGCTCTACACGTTCCATCTCTAAAAAAGCGGCGTCAATTGCCGCCTCGGGATCAAGACCGGTTGCCCTGATTTCCACGACTGTGTCCATAATGAACTTCGATTTTGATACCGATACACTTTGCGGCCTCTTGACCAGAATCGCTCCGACAACCAGCCCGCCAATGGCCAGCAGTATTAAGACATAGATAAGATAACGCCTGTGTTTCATGGGATTATCCCTCAAACTCCTATCCGGCCTTCTTGGCTTTGATCTCTGGCTTCCCGTCTTGTTCTTCGATAGTGTGCACTGGGCATACTGCCACACAGCGGCGGCAAACCGTGCACTTATCATAGTCGATTTCCGCAAGGTTGTTGGTCACAGTAATTGCATCGCAAGGGCATTCCTTTTCACAACGCCGGCATGCAATGCAGCCTACCTTACAGACTTGGCGCACTTCCTTGCCTGGGGCTAATGAACGGCAGCGGATATGGACCCCATATTCCTCACCGGTAAGGATAATAATATCCCGAGGGCATGCTTCCACACATTTGCCGCACCCGGTGCATTTCTCCTCAATCACAACCGGCAATCCGTTCTCATCCATATACATGGCATTAAACGGGCAAACCTCAACACAAGTACCTCCGCCAAGGCAGCCATATGTGCAGCCTTTGTCGCCGCCTTGGGTTGTATTCATAATCCGGCAGTCGTTAGGCCCATCATATTCTGCCCGCTGTGCCGCTTCTGCACAGCCACCTCTACAGAGAACTTGGGCTACTTTGCGTTCAGGCGCGTTTCCACTGTCAGCACCCATGATCTCGGCGATTTTTTCAGCAACAGCAATTCCGCCCACTGGACAGCCGTTAATCGGCGCTTTGCCTTCGGCGATCGCTTCCGCCAAACTGCGGCATCCGGCAAACCCGCACGCCCCGCAGTTGACGCCAGGCAGAGCAATCTCTATTTCTTCGATTCGCTCGTCAACTTCCACCGAAAATTTCTTGGCGGCGATTACAAGCCCAACCGATAGAATAATCCCTAATCCACCCATGCTTGCTAATGCGACAAGGGAATTATACAATGCCTTCACTCCTTATCCAATTCCTAGATCATTCCTGCAAACCCACTAAAAGCCAACGACAACAACCCGGCTGTAATCAGGGCAATCGCTGCTCCCTTCAAAGGCTTCGGGATATCGGCAAATTCAAGTTCTTCCCGGATTCCAGCTATCATGATTAGAGCCAATGTAAACCCGACTCCAGCGCCAAAGCCATAGACTAATGATTCACCAAGATTGTAATCGCGCAATACAGCATTCAATGCCAAACCCAAAACAGCACAATTGGTCGTAATCAAGGGGAGGAAAATGCCCATAGCCCGGTACAGCCCGGGGATGGACTTGTGCAAAAACATCTCAACAAGCTGCACTAAAGCTGCTATCACCAGGATGAACGACAATGTCTGCAAATATTCCAAACCTAAGGGTACTAGTATGAAATGCTGAATCAGCCAGGACGCCAGGGCAGCCATGACCATGACAAAGGTGGTCGCAATGCCCATGCCGATCGAGGTTGAAACCTGCTTGGAAACCCCTATAAATGGACAGATGCCCAAAAACTGTACCAGCACAAAATTATTGACAATCACAGTACCAATAAACAATAACAAGTACTCCACGCTGTTCTCCCCCTAGTTGGCAGCCCTTTGTTGCTTGGCCTTGATTTTTTCAGATATTTTACTGCTGACAACGTTCATCAATGCCAGTAAAACACCGAGTGTTATGAATGCACCAGGCGGTGAGGTCAAGATCGCAATCGGTGTAAAGCCATCAGGCATTATTGAAAAGCCAAAAACAGTTCCCGAGCCCAACAACTCCCTGATCGAACCAATCAAAGTCAATCCCCAGGTGAAACCTAACCCCATCCCTAATGCATCAAATGCGGACCAGACAACTGGCATTTTGGACGCGTAGGCTTCAGCTCGCCCCAATATAATACAGTTGACTACAATCAGTGGAATAAATACTCCCAGTGACTCGTGGAGATCTGGCGTAAAAGCCTGCATGATATAATCGACGGTTGTAACAAAGGTCGCAATGACAATGATATAAGCAGGGATTCTAACTCCCCCGGGAATCACTTTCTTCAGTACGCTGATCAGTATGCTTGAACAGACCAGGACAAAAGTAGTGGCAACAGCCATCCCGAACCCATTGATGGCAGCCGTAGTCACAGCCAAGGTCGGGCACATACCGATCATAATCCGGAAAGTTGGGTGTTCATCCCACAGACCCCTTAAGAAGTCTTTGATCATCTTATTCATTGGTTAGCCGCCTCCTTGTAGGCTTGCAGAGCACTGCCAAGATCCCGGCTGACAGCCTCAGCCACAGCTCTTGAAGATACCGTGGCGCCGCTAATCTTATCTATGTCCTGCCCAAGGGCAATGGGATCATCTATTCCTTTGCCCACAAATTGGCTGCGGAAGCTTTCGTCTTCGATCTTACTGCCCAGATTTGGTGTTTCCGCATGCTCCAGGATTGCCACACCGGAAATCAATCGATCAGTTTGACCGACCCCAACCATGATCTTGACAATCCCGCCGTATCCTGCACCCTCGCTGACAAACGCAAAACCGACAGGATTACCGTTTCCATCCAGCCCTTGGTACAACAGCAGCGGATCACTGTCGCTGCCGGGTTTGCTTCTCAGCGTGGTCGGATCATCTTCCAAGCCGCCTGCTGGATGCGCCTCAATTACGTTGAATTCGACAGCACCCGGCAAGACTGCCAGAATACTCCCGGCCAGTGCTTGTGCCCTATTGCGTTGAATTGTGGGATAAGTCCAATGATAGACCTGTGCCAATATGAACCCTGAAGCCATGGCAATCACAGTTAAAACTACGACCATCCTGACTGATTCCTTCATACCTGCTTCACCACCTGGCCATAAATCCGGGGACGTGTCCAGCGATTGATCAACGGTGTAAATGCATTCATCACCAGGATGCTGTAGGTCAACCCTTCAGGCAAACTGCCCCAGAACCTGATTACAACCAAAACCAAGCCGCAGCCAACCCCAAAAACCCACCGCCCCACGGGAGTTATCGGTGATGTAACCATATCGGTAGCCATGAAGACGGCCCCAAACAGAAGGCTGCCGCTGAGCAGCTGGTAAACCACGTCTTGTCCAAAAACGAAAGATAAAATGGCGGTTGTACCGATAAAACCAACTGGGATACGGTAATCCAAAATCCCCCTGTAAAACAGGAGCACTCCGCCTAAGAGAATGGCAAGCGCCGAAGTCTCACCCAAAGAGCCGGGCACAGTACCGAAAAACAATTCGGCGTACGATGCTTGTCCGCTCACCAGTGGCGTGGCGCTCGTAACCGCATCCGTAAACGGCATGGTCCAGGCAGTCATCTGTGAAGTGAACGAAGCTGCCAAGACAGCCCGGCCCACCAAAGCCGGATTAAAAGGGTTGGCGCCAAGCCCCCCGAAAACCTGTTTGCCGATTACGATCGCAACAAACGAACCCAGAACAGCCATCCATGTCGGCAGTGTTGGGGGTAAACTCAACCCCAACAGCATTCCCGTTACTAATGCGCTGCCGTCCCATACGGTAACCGGCTTGCGCCTGAGGGCCAAAAATACTGCTTCAGATCCAACCGCAGCTATGATACTTACAAACACCAAGCGGATGCTGTTGAACCCAAAGAAATAAGTTGCAGCAGCCCATACCGGTATCAACGCCGCTACAACAGTCAGCATAATCTTCTGCGTCGTGTCCTCATCGCGCACATGCGGTGAGGGCGAAAGCACTAAGCGTGAATCTTCCACTGTCGATCCTCCTAACTATTAGCTACTATGGCGACTGTGCGCTTCCACAATCTCAGTTTTTGCCAGTCTGATCCAACTCAACAGGGCGCGCTTCGAAGGACAGATATAAGTGCAGCATCCACACTCAATGCAATCCATGGCACCATAGTCTTCAGCCTCGTCCCACATGGCGTTCATTGCATACTTCTCAATTGTGACCGGCATCAAATAGACCGGGCATACATCGACACAGCGCGCACATTTGATGCAAGGCATGGGATCAAATTCGTTGGCAACCTTGTCCGAAAGGACCAGAATTCCAGACACACCTTTGACTATGGGCACATTGAGATCGAACTGGGCCAAACCCATCATAGGGCCGCCGGCAATCACTTTCCCCGGTTCGCCGGCAAAACCGCCTGCCGCAGCAATTATATCCCTAAACGGTGTTCCTATTCGCACGAGGTAATTGGCGGGTGCTTTGACTCCATCACCGGTAACTGTAATCACCCGCTCAATCAGAGGTTGCCCATGCCTGCACGCTTTGGCCGCAGCCCAGGCAGTCCCTACGTTATGAACAAGGGCTCCGCACTGTGCCGGTAAGCCATGCGCTGGAACTTCCCGGTTAAGCACTGCCTTAATAAGCTGTTTTTCACCACCAGCCGGATATTTGACTGCCAGAGCCACGACCTCAATGGCATTTGATCCAGCCAGTGCCTTCATTTTCCGCAGCGCCTCCGGTTTGTTGGCTTCAATGGCAATGATTGTTTTTTCGGCGCCGCATGCCTTTGCCAGCAGCTTGGCTCCTAAAACCACATCTTCTGTGTATTCTTCCATTAGTTTTTGATCGGCAGTCAGGTACGGTTCACACTCGCTGCCGTTGATCAGCAGGTACTCTATTTTGCAACCCCGGGGCGGACTCAATTTGGCCGCGGTGGGAAAAGCCGCACCACCCAGACCTACTATCCCGGCAGCCTCTATCCTCTTTCTAATTTCTTCTCTGGGTAGTTGGATCGGATCGTCGTGCCCGGTCATTGGGGCCTTGGCATCCTGCCCATCATTTTCAATGACCACGGACAGTACTTCCCGCCCATTAATAGACGGCCTTGGCTCCACTGCCAGCACAGTCCCGGAAACGGATGTATGTACAGCAGCAGAGATAGGCTCGGCCGAACTGCCTATTTCCTGGCCCAGTAGGACTGAGTCACCCTTTTTCACGAGCGGTTCAGCTGGAGCGCCGGCATGTTGGGCAAGTGGAATCACTACCTCTTTTGGCGCTGGTAAAACCTTGATCGGTTTGTCGCTGGTGATGTGCTTGTTGTATTCCGGATGCACGCCACCTCTAAAGTTCTTTAAGTTCACCATTACTCACCTCAAACCCGTTTCTTACTTCACTTACCTAAAACGTTTATGAAACCCAGCTGCCGCCATGCTTCATATAAAACGATGGCAACCGTATTGGCCAAATTCAAGGAGCGAGGGTTAACCATGGGGACCGAAATGTGATTGTCGGGACAATCTCTAAGCACCTCAAGAGGAAGCCCTTTTGTTTCGCTCCCAAAAACGAGGCAATCATCGGCTTGATATTGGACCTCCGTGTACAGCTTACTGCTGCCGGTTTCAACAAAAACCAGCCTGCGAGCTGCCCCGGTTCTCAGGAAATCATTCCAGCTGTCATGGACCTGCAAGTCTACCTTGTCCCAATAATCGAGGCCAGCACGCTTGAGCCGCTTGTCATCCAGGAAAAAGCCTAACGGCCGAATCAGGTGCAAGCGGCAGGCTGTAACCGCGCACAATCGGGCAATGTTACCTGTATTGGCAGGGATTTCAGGCTCAAACAACGCTATATGCACTTGGCTTCGGTTCCCCTTTAATACTCAATACCAAAGTTAATTATAACTCAAGCTCACTGACAAAGCAACAAAGATTGCCCTCACATCTTCCAGGTATAACTTGCATACCACTGTACTTTTTGCTGCCATCTAATGCCAGCTGCGAAAGGACATTCAGCTCCTTTCCAAGCCAACCCCAGGCTCATCCCAGTCTCCGTGTTCACAGCTCCGGTCAAGGTGCCACCAGCAAAGGTAAGCCTGGCTCCATAGTCCAAAGCTTTGTTCTTAAAGTCATACGCAGCGAAAACACCAGCCTGAGCTTGGGGGCTCAGGGCAAAGCCATAATCCAAACCAACAGCAATGGACTCAGTTCCTGCTTCCAAATGAGCCTTCAACACTCCAGTGCTGCGCCATTCTAGATAAGGCACCAGCTTAAGCGTGGGTTTGCCTAGCAGATTCAGTTCCCCTGCGATTCCGTAAGCTTGTTTTCCAGTCTGTTGTTTGTATTCACCCCTTATTCCTAACCTGTTTCCTGCAAGAAGATCAGTGTGAAAATCTGGATTGCCGCCATAAGCCTCGACTGAATACTTGATGTTACCCAGGAATACTTCCCTTCCGGCTTGAACATACCCGAGAGGTTTCGGCGCCTGGTTCGTCAGTGCCACCAGCCCGGAAACGACATCCTCCTGATAGCCTATAAAGCCCATCAGGCTCCTGGATCTATGCTCCCCTTGAATCCCGGCAAACCAATCATCGCCAGTGTAACCGACGATAAACCGCGCTTCCGCCTGAACCACAGCAGACGGCAGCAGAACGATACATACGAGGCCAATGAAAACCACTAGAATCTTTCCGTTTTTAAGCATCCACACTCCTCCCTAAAACTGTAAGACTGGGACATCAGGCAAAGTGCGCAGCTGCTCGGCAGTGATGCCGGCATTCAACTCGTACTCGCGGATCAACATTTTGCCCAGGCACACATCCCCCTCATAATACTCCATCCTATAGGGAATAAAGTTGGCATCGACCCACACATACTGCACCGCAAGGTCCGGATTGGTGGATGCAGATGAGAGAAACAGGGCTTGCTGATCAAGGTCAGTCACTTTTACCTTGTAGGTCACTCCCTGTTCAGTTGTGAGAACTTCTTCAATCTCACCTTTGATATCCTCAAGGCTGAGGAATTGATCCATATTGGCAAAGTCAAGGCTCAGCCCAAATGTGCCTGCGGCACCAGCCAAAGGCTGTAAGATAATCTGTTCCGCCATGGGTATATAGATACTCATTTGGTTGTTTTCCAAATCAAAGAGATAGATCTGGCCGGCTGCCAGCTCTGGAGCCAGCACTTCCAGCCGCGTCAGTTTCTGTTCCTTACCAGACTGTAGATCGAAAGTGGTAATCACAACCTGGCCCTGTTGAACGATTTCCAGATCAATAACAGCATGCAAGTCAAAAATGCTGTTCAATCGCTGTTCAACATTGGCGGCCAAATGCTGAAACGACAACTCTTGAGCCTGAACTGCCGCAGCTAGAATAATCATCATGCAGTAGGCCAAAGTAAATGATTTCTTCATGACAGACCACCTTTCCAATAGTGCTTTAATTATAATACATTAGAAACCTGAGTTTCCCGGAGGAGTAAGCCGGAATAAGCCATTGGCATCCTGCCCAACCTGGGGTACTAGCCGCTGTTTGCGTTCAATGACTTGAGGAATTGGATCAGCGAGCCTGATCGGCTCTGCCCGTGGTGCTTGAATCCGGTAATAGCTGCCGGCTCTGTCTTTTAGTACAAGCCCTGATTCCTGCCAAGCCACGAGTTCCGCATCCAGCCTGCAGCTCAATTTCAGCCGGGTTACCTCACCAAGATATCCAACCCAGATCTCAACCCCGTTCATGTTTCTCAGCTGATAAACAAGCATGGAACTTGAGGGATCGAAGTGCAGGTTGTCAATTGGACTGGTGTAGCCCAGTTTCCAGCGCTCAACCACTTTGCCTTGCCGGTTCCAGATCCATACATCACCTATGCCCTTTTCCCAGACCCCTGCGGCAATAAGTGACCCATCAGGGGCAAAAGCCAAATCATTGACGGTCAATCCATCAAGCCATCCCACAAAGTCCTGGTTCTGCTGATCATAGAGTGTGTATGATCGGGCTGTGGTTTCCCCGCCGGGACTCCTGTCCACAATCAGGAACCGGTTCAAGGGATCTCCGCGCTTGGGTTCGGCGGCTTCCACATTTCCTGCTATCGGCTGTGGCGAAAGCCAGTAATCACTGAGTGTTTCCAGCAACTGTTGAATCCGAATGCCTGGATCCGGGTGAGATCTAAAAACCGCTCCCACCTCTTGAGACTGGGGCAGCCTTTGCAAATCGGACAATACATGAATAAGACCCGCCGGATCAAATCCTGCCATCATCATGTATTTCTGGGCGTGGTAATCTGCTTCCAGTTCTGCTTCCCGGCTGTATCCCGACTGCAGCACATCAATCAATGCCTGGGTTGCAGCATGGACAGCCTCGGTCATGGTCACCTCCAGCACAAATTTGCCCACTTCCAACAGTACACTAAGGCCCAGCCGGCGCCAGAGAGCATTCATACCGTGTTTGTTGGCAACATGGGCGATTTCATGGGCCAGCGCTCCGGCGATGCGCTGCTCATCACTGCCGGCCAGTTTCAACAAACCCTTGGTGAGAAAAATATAGCCGCCGGGAAGTGAGAAAGCATTGATTTCGTAGCTGTCCAGTATAGTTAGTGAATAGTCCTCATTTCCACTGACAACCGACGTGAGCCGGTTAAAGATTGCCTCCAGTTTCAAATGTTCATGGAGCGGGATTTGAGCTTTGCCGCCATAGGTAGCAATCAGCTGTTCTTTGACAGACTCACCCACAGCTCGTTCAAAGCGAGTAACCAAATTTTGGTCGCTGGCAAAGGCAGCGCTTGCCAACAGGAGCACGCCCACCGCCAAAAAGACCAATAATCTCACGGGCTCACCTCCCAGCCCCAATCGGCAAGGATCAGATCAAATTGGGCTTTGCTGACGGCATAATGCGGCTTTGCCTCACTCAAGGTAATGGTCAAGCCAATCTGATCGATGATCACAAAAACCCGGCACTCAGTCCTTTCTATGCGCCCAAGATAATCATATTCTGCCAGAGCGGCTTTAACCCCGCCCAGATCAATTGGTTCAAGTTCCCGGACAAGTTCGAACTTGGGCAGGCCATAATCGGCACTGTAGTGCTCGAGCACATTGGCGGCGAAATCCATCGGATCGCTGAAAGCGATTTCCGGGAAATATTCAATATAAATCAGCTGATCGTGTTCAGGGCCATAAAACACCAATAAGTGCGAACTGCTTTCGCCGGCTTGAAAGATCCATCCGGAGGGAATCACTACGTGAAACAGGTGATGCGGATCGCAAAACCTAACATCACTTTCTGATTCAGCCTTCACTACTGTTGTGAACACCAGTATCACAACAGCAAACCCGATCGGCATGCGGCAAGCCTTCACAGATGAAACCCTCCTTCCTGCTGACCGAGACTGGTCGCAATATCTTTGCATTCTGCACTTCTTAAACCAAATCCTTCCCCCTGGAACTCCGTTTGAAGTGAACTGCAAACGGACACTATATACTTTGAGGTGGATTATGAATGATGACCAAAAAATGGCTGCTGGCAACCCTTGGCGGCGCTGCCGGACTGTTTGTCGGAACAAGAATGCTTACCCATCAAATAACAAAACAGGTTGGCAAAATCCTCACTGCTGATCTATACCATGAAAACATCACCGAATTGTTTTCCGCGACATATCGTACCGATATCCAAAACATCTTGGAAGCAAACTTGAGAGCAGAAGCAGGGGCGGTGATTAACCGGCCGTTGGGCTCACCCCGCAGAACAATCAACTTTGACGGTTTGGCCTTCAGCCCAGTCTTCCTTACCCGCCTGCCCACTCCGCATCACACCAAAATCAATACCACTACGGTTATTGGCAAACGCTGTAAAAAACCGCTTGTTTTGTCGACCCCGATCATCATCTCCGGTATGGCTTATGCCCTTGCACTTTCCAAAGAAGCCAAACTGGCACTGGCCAAAACTTCAGCCATGGCTGGAACAGCAACCAATATCGGAGAGGGCATCTGGCTGCAGGAAGAAAGAGATCTGGCTGCCAACCTAATCATCCAATACAACCGCGGCTGGTGGAACAAGGAACCGGAAATCCTAAAGCAGGCTGATATGATCGAAATCCAGCTGGGACAGGGAGCCATCGCCGGGATCAGCCACTACACGCCTGCCAACAAACTTCCACCCCACCTGCTGCCCAAACTGAAGCTGGAAAAACACATGGACCTTATCACTAATGCATACCATCAGGAGTTTTTGGAACCTGCCGGTTTTCCCAAACTTGTAACCAGGCTGCGGGAAATCACCGGCGGAGTCCCAATCGGAATCAAAATGGCCTTTACCAACACCATCGAACAGGATATTGACCTAGCGGTTGAAGCCGGTGTCGATGTGCTTGCCCTTGAAGGGACTACAGCTGCAACCAAGGGAGCTCCACCGATCATTGAAGATGATTTTGGGCTGCCGACACTTGCCGGCCTGTGCCGTGCCGTCAACCACCTTGAAAAACAAGGCCTTAAGGGACAAGTCAGCTTAATTGCCTCCGGCGGTTTCGTCAACCCAGGCGACATGCTCAAAGCCCTTGCCTTAGGCGCAGATGCCGTATACATCGGATCTATGGCTTTGTTTGCCATGAGCCATCTTCAATCGTTTTCAGCCTTGCCCTTCGAGCCGCCAACGCAAATTGTCTGGGAAACAGGGAAATTCAAGCGCCGGTTCAAATGGAAACAGGGAGCTGTATCGCTTGCCAAGTACATCACATCCTGCACCCTTGAGATAGCCGAAGGGGTACGGGCACTTGGCAAGACGTCCATCGATCAGGTGGACCGTTCTGATCTGGTAGCCCTTGATGAAACCACTGCCAAGATTACCGGGATTCCCACTGCGTGGCATCATAAACCTTAACCTGGTTGTCCCGCGAGTAGTCAAAGACCAGGATCTGCCTCTGCTGTTCCGGCTTTGCCCGCCAGGGATATACATTGTAATCAAAAATCTCTACAGCAAATCGTTTGCTTAATTCTCTCGATGTAAGCTGCAGCGGCTTTAGATGCGGCAGACAGTGAAAAACCCTTCCATCTTTGATTACCTGCCGCTTTAATTCGCTGGCGGGCTTTCCATGCATCCACTTTGGTGTCGCCTGTTTCCGTTCATGCAGGCGGAAATCAAACCGTAAATAACTTAACAGTACCGGATCTTTGTTTCCCATCATCTCCCACAACAGCCGGTATAGACTGGCCAGGCTGTGGGACACCAGGTGCAGGTTGTTTTCTTTCCATTTGCCTGCCAAATGTTCAAAAAACGAAAACGGGCGCTCATAATCCCTGGCAATCAGGTAGTCCAGGCTGGATTGAAACCGGCCGGAATTGTAATAGTTTTCAACAAGCCCTTCGATTTTTTTCAGGAAAGCCAGCTCGGAATAACTGATACTCTTAGTCTGCAGAACCTCGTAGGGAGCCTGCTCCGTAAACAGACAGCCGAATTCCGCAACCCGTTCCCGCAAACGCGAACCCTTCAATAGCTTCAAGAAACCCAGCTGGATATAGGTTGGTTTCAGATTATAGACAAAATCGAAAGAACGGCCAAAGCGTTCGTAACCTTCCTCGGGCAGCCCAGCAATCAGATCCAGTAGGAGACGTACGCTGGTCCGCTCCCGCAGTTTGCGGCAGTTGAAGGCCAGCTTGTCAAGGTTGGCCTTGCGGCCGATCTCCCGCAGCGTAACAGGATAGGTGGATTGGACACCGATTTCGAATTGGAACCGGTTGACAGGCGCATGCTCCAGCAGCTGAACCATTTCCTCAGAAATGAGATCGCCTCCGATTTCCAACTGAAAGCGAGTCCTGGTTTCCAGCTCACTCATAAATTCGATCAACTCCAGGGCTCGCTGTGGGTGACAGTTAAAAGTGCGATCAACAAATCTAATCTGGTCAATTCCCAGACCTGCCAGCCGTTGCAGATCGGCCTTCACCTGTTCCATGGGAAAATACCTTACTTTCCCAGTCCGGGAAGAAAGACAGTACTGGCATCGGAACGGGCAGCCGCGGCTGGTTTCAAAATACACAATCTTGTGCTCCAATTCATCCAGATAATTTTGGTATGGGCTGGGGATCCTGCTCAAATCCATCGTCATTTGGGGATTGGCATAAATCCGGCCACCGCTGCGGTACACCAAAGACGGGATGTCATTTAACTGCGCTAATGCGGGTATCCCGCCGGCTTCCAACAGCTTAAGCAGACGCAGCAGCGGTTCTTCGCCTTCACCGGCAATGATGTAATCGATTTGTGGGTGTCGGCCCATCAGGTTCCGGGCGTCATATGAAACCTCCGGGCCACCCAAGACAATTGTCACTTCCGGCAGTACTTTCTTAAGGTCAGAGATCAATACCAGAGTTTGCTCAATGTTCCAAATATAACACGAAAACCCCAAGATGTCGGGGCTTTCATCAACCAGTTCTGACAAAATCAAACCCAACTGCTGGTTTATATTGTATTCCTTGACAATCAGGCCGGGAAACTCTGGGCCGCAGTATGCACGCAGATAACGCAAAGCGAGATTGTGATGTGTGTATTTTGCATTCAAGGTGGTAAGTACAATCTTCATTGATTTTCGCTTCCTTCAACAAAACTAGGGGCACCTAGACTTGAAAACAGGAACCTCCCAGGAATTCCATCAAAATTGAGTTGCAGGGAATATCCTCTTCAGAGGGCAGAGCCTTGAAATAACTTAGGATTTTCAAAAGCCGCTGAGCGACTCCAAATGCCGGTTCATCGCCTGGTATTTCTTTCAACAGAGGTTCCGCATATTTCTTCAGCACTGCCAATTCGTAATCCATGGCGGAGTTGAACATCACATCGGCATCTTCCTGGAACGGGAAAATATGCTTTTCCTCGCCACGGCGGACCAAAGGCCAACGATAGATGGTGTCCAAGGCAGTGTGAGCACGGAACTGATGATCACGGACAATGCGCCTGATCAAACGGGCATCGGTTGTAGGAATTCTGGTATGATCATCTATATTAATCTGAGTGATTGCACTGATATAAATCTTGAACTTACGGCCTTTGGGAATTGCTGCGGTGAGCCTATCGTTCAACCCATGGATCCCTTCAATTATAATCGGCTGTTCCGGGCCAATCTGCAAAACCCGGTTGTGCCACTCCCGCCGCCCTTTCTGGAAATTATAGGACGGGACGTTGACGGGCTCACCCTGGATCAGTTTTGACAAGTGCTCGTTGAACAACTTGGTATCAATCGCCTCAAGGGCTTCGAAATCATAATTGCCATCTTCATCTACTGGAGTTTTGTCCCGATCGACAAAATAGTCGTCCAGACCGATTACCACCGGACTAAGATGGTTGATCCGCATTTGAATCAAGAGCCGCTGGGCAAAAGTGGTTTTTCCCGAGGATGAAGGTCCGGCTATTAACACAATCCGCAGGCGATCCCTCTCGGTGGCGATGCGATCGGCAATCTTGGCTATCTGTTTTTCGTGGTACGCTTCACAAATTCTAATCAGATCACCATATCTATTCGTGTCTATAACCTGGTTTAGTTCCGCCACATTGCTGATACTGACCGTTTTACCCCATTTTTCTGTCTCATAGTAAACATTGGCCAGTTTTCCATGCTCCACATATTCGGGAATCTCCGATGGATTGCTGATTTTGGGGAACTCTAAAATAAAACCCGGCAAATAGAACCGAAGTTTAAAGAGGAGCAAACAGCCGGTAGAAGGTACAAACACATCCGCCAGGGTATCGTAATAGTCGCCGCAGCTGTGGACTATGATTTCTTCATCCGTCATCTGACTGTAAAGCTCAACTTTGTCCTGCAGATTCTGGCGGGTAAAAATGGCAATGACCTCGTTTCTGGGCAAGACATGCTTTACAAAGGGCTCATCAGCAAGGATGATATCCATCATCCTCTGTTCAATTCGGGCAACATCGGTCTCCACCAGCGGTTGTTCAGCACTGATTTCACCGTAGAGGCCGTTGCTCAAGGCATGCTCGATATGAACCCGGCAATCGGGCAGCACTTCTTTTGCCGCCCGTACCATGATGAAAACCAAACTGTTTCGGTAAACGCGCATCCCGTCATCGGTGATCAAATCCAGCAATCTCACTCTGCAATTACGCTCGAGCCGGTAATCAAGACTGCAAAGCACGTTGTCTACATGGGCAGCCACAACTTTTCCGGCTGTATTCTGCATCTTGACCAACTCCAGCAGAGTTGTTCCCTTCGGTATGGTAATACTGCCGCCGTGAAGCTGAACATTGATCGTTCGATCCACTTTAGTCACCCTCACATCATGAAATGAGTTCCAGTCTAGACTATCATTTCTCCGTTATGGCAATAATACCCTTTTAACCCCAAGCCGTGCAGGACATTGCCCTGCAACAGAGAAAGCTATAGTTATTTTAAAGGAGGTATCACTCAATGCCGATTAACCAAGAAAGACTGGTAGACGAATTCTTAACATTGGTGCAGATCGACAGTTTTGCCGGCGAGGAACGGGATGTAGCTGACTATCTGCGCAGGCAGCTCACCAGGCTTGGCTTGAACGTAATGGAAGATGATGCTGGGAAAACGATTGGTGGAAACGCCGGGAACATCATCGCCAGAATGCCGGGCCAATCAGATAAACCCACCATCATGTTCTCTGCTCACATGGATCGTGTTGCACCGGGCAAAGGGATTAAGCCGGTTATTGAGGACGGGACTATCAAAAGTGACGGCTCAACCATCCTCGGAGCGGATGACGCGGCAGGCATTGCCGCCATCCTTGAAGCGGTGCGGGTAGTGCAGGAAGCAGAGATCCCCCACGGCAGCCTTGAACTGGTATTTACCATTGCTGAAGAAGGAGGCCTGTATGGCGCCAAGGCTCTGGACCGGTCACAGCTGAAAGCAGATTTTGCCTATTTCCTGGACAGCAATGATGAAGTAGGCGCAATTATCAACCGGGCTCCTTCCCACCAAAACCTTGATTTTACATTTTATGGCAAAGCAGCCCATGCCGGTGTCAGTCCAGAGTTGGGAATTAATGCAATCAAAATCGCGGCTGAAGCCATCGCGTCCATGGATATTGGCCGAATTGATCACGAAACCACATCCAACGTAGGGGTGGTCCAGGGCGGCGTGGCCACCAACATTGTACCGGAGGTTTGTACCGTAAAATGTGAAGTCCGCTCCCTGAGCCCAGACAAACTGATAGCCCAGGCAGAAAAGATGATTACCGCCGCCAGAAACAGCGCCGCCAGATTTGGTACTAAGCTTGATCTGCAGATGACTGACTGCTATTCCGCTTTCACAATTCCCGAATCGCATCCTGTGATTCAGCTTGCAGTCAAAGCCTGCGAAGCTATCGGGGTTGCACCGCAGATCAAGGGAACCGGAGGGGGCAGCGACGCCAGCATTCTCAACAGCAAAAGCCTTCCCTCGGTAGTTTTGGGCTTGAACTACAAAGACGCCCACAGTACCCGCGAATCCGTGGCGATTGCCGATTTGGCGAAGGCGGCGGAGCTGGTTGCGGCCATCATCAAGCAGGCTTGACAAAGAGCTTTCTGCAAAGCAGGCAGCATACGGCAGGAAACATCGCTGTATCAGTAAGGAGAGTATGTATGGGAGTATATCAATACCCTTCACCGATTGGGACTATCTTGCTGTCTATGAAGAGCGGGTACTTTACCAAGATCTGGCTGTCAAAACCAAATGGGGGTGATTGCCGCGAAGCATACCCTGCCTTACCTCGGGAATTTGCAGCAGACTTCGATCGCTACTTTGGCGGAGTGCCTGTTCGATTTGCCTGGCCGCTGAGGTTGGACGGAACTCCCTTCCAAAATCGTGTTTGGCAGGTGCTGAAGAAAATCCCATACGGGTGTACAACCACCTACAAGCAAATCGGTGATCAGCTTGAGACTAAAGGCTACCGGGCTGTAGGCAGTGCCGTCGGCGCCAACCCACTGTTGATTGTAATTCCCTGCCACAGGGCTGTGGCCGCAAAAGGCATGGGCGGCTTCGCCTACGGCTTAACTGTCAAACGCTTCCTTTTGGAACTGGAAAAAGCCGCCGTAAAGTGAACTGAACTGGCGAATCCGCCAGTTCAGTCTCAGGGCTTGAATTACCCCCCAACATATTATTCCCCCAATGGATGACCAGCTACAATAGCGTTCAAGTACTCCTCCAAGTTTGTGTACCCGTCATCATCCCGGTCAAGATTCCGGTCTTCAGGATCGTACGGATCCAGGCCGTTGTATATCTCCCACATGTCAGGCATCCCATCCCAGTCAGTGTCAACCGGTGCCAACACCGAGTTCATTATCGGGTATCCGCCGACTTCACTCTGGCGCAAGATTACTTTACCGGTTCCATTAATCACATCACTGATCACCCGGGCGTCAACAGCATCACGCCTGGGCAAACTGGCACCGGCATGTTCCAGCACGATCTGGAACGCTTCTTCGGCAGAATGGATGGTCATAGGCGAGGATGCATACGGTTGATCCATTCTCCGGGCTGAGCCTGTGACTCCGCGCCAGTTGTCGTCAGTGACTGTGGGATTGCCCTCCATGACATTGCCGGTGATGTAGATCCGCACATCGTCACCTTCAGGCAGAACCAGCGTCCCCCGATGGGATTGTGTCTCAGGGCCTGGCCTGAAGTAATTGCCGATGAAGTTGATCCTGCCTTGGGAGCCGGTATATACGTTTCGCTCTCTCCAGTTATAGATCACGTTGTTGTTAAAGTCGACAATGTCGCCGAGGTAAGCCAGCTTGGGATGGCGGGTTTTGTTGGAATAGATCAGATTATGGTGGTAGGTAGCCCGCGGCCCCCACAACCCTACGGCAGAATGATTGAGCCAGTTCAGCCCCTCGCCGAACAAACAGTACTGAACTGTTATATTGGAATTGTCATAAGAGGAAAACACTTCATCTGTACCCCAGCTGACAGAACAGTGGTCAAGTATTACATTGCTGATGTTTCGATCGATGTTCAAAGCATCGGAGCTGGTCAAGCCCCGCCTGTCACCTAATCTGAACCGAATGTACCGAACAATCGAATTGCTCCCTCCGATCAAAGTCGGATAATCTCCTACCGTAATCCCGTCACCGGTGGCTGTCTGGCCGGCGATCGTTATATTTGCTGCGGTCCTCAACTGAGACTCGAGTTCAATGGTCCCTGAAACAGCGAATACAACTGTCCTGTTAGGCTTGCTGACAGCCTCCCGCAAGGATCCTGCTCCCCGATCTTTGATGTTGGTCACTATATAAACATCGCCGCCGCGGCCGCCGGAAGCCAGCATACCTCTCCCTTCTGCACCGGGAAAGGCGGCCACCGCCTTGGTAGGAGCCGACTGGGCCGGTATTTCCCCTGCAAATTGCCGAACCTGGTCTTGATCCGGCGCTATCCGGAGCAGTGCCGCTTTGACCGCCAGCTCAAACTCGGGTTCCGGTTCGCTTGCCAGCTGATCCAACAACGCAGGCACAACTGGTTCTGCCTGCGGCCCCACCGCAGTCAGAACCCGGACTGCATACAAAGCCAGATCAGGGTCACCAGAGCTGATCAATGCTGCAAACTTATCGATCAGCTTAGGATCAGTATTGGCACAGAGCGCATATGCACCGGCCAACCGCCACCGCATGGCCGGCTCCATCGTGTAAATCTGATCCAAAATGTCTCCCAGATATCCTGCTCCTCTTGTTCCGGCATTTTCAAGGGCTCGAACTGCCGCCCAATAAATCTCCTGATCCAAGCCCGGGGCCAGCAACACTTCCGTAAAAGCCGCCAATACCACCTGATCATGGGGGGTGATCAGTTCCAGAGCCTTTGCAGCAAGAATTCTGCACCGCATGTCCGTACCCGGTACACCCAAAATGGGCAGTAAATGCTGCACGAAACTTGTCAGATCAATCTCTTGGTTAAGATCCAGTCCCCGCACCAAATCAGCCAACCGCCCAATGGTCCGCAGAGCCAGTACTCGGTTGCCTGTGTCGGCATGGTCCAATTGTTCTGTCAAGAAATCAAAAATCGCAGGGTTGATATCGACAGGCTCCGGTTTCTCTTCTGCTTTTTCCTTGGCCTGCTGTTGTTCCATTAATGCTTTGAGAATCATCTCCCGCGTTAGCGGTTGGGGTGTGGATGTCACAACCTTGTCATCAATGACAAAACGGGCAATCAAATCTGCCGCTTTGTCGATAGTGCCCGCATCGAGGCTGGATGAGGCCAAGAACTCAAACATTTCATCCAGCACCGGCACCACATCCTGCCTGTCATGATAGAGCTTGCATAGGATTTCCAGCTGAGCTGTCTGATAGTCAACCTGTTCCGTAAGCAGTTCAGCAAACAATTCGCCTATGGTAAGCCCGGGAATGGCCAGCACTGCATCGATTGCGGTCTCCCGGATTGCCGATTCATACGTTAAGGCCATCTTCAGGACAGGTAGGGTTGACCGATCATCGATCGCCGCCATCACCTTGACCACTTGGTGGCGCTGCGGTATGTAAGCATGAAACATCCACTTGGTCTCCATTGCCTGCTGCAAAATTGGTACGGCATCGGGCCCTAAGCCAACAAAGTAATCAAACGCCTGTTGATTCTCAGTACCCAATAGGTTTACCCACTGGTCAACGCTGAGATTCTGCCCAAAAACAGCCGTGCCCATCCATAGGCTGCACAAAAGTACGGCAATCACAACAGACAACTGTCTTCTTGGCCACTGAAACACTCAAATCTCCACCTTTCATCCTAGCATCCCTATCATCATAATTCATGTTTTGGCATCTTTCTCCTGCCGTAATCCAGAAATCCAAAGCGGCAAAAAAGAAACAGGAAAAGGGCAGCTCCTTTATTTAACTGCACTTTTCCTGCTTGATTGCATCCAGCTTTCTTGCTACAGCCGGAAAGAACTCTTTAACGGTACAATACGGTTAAAAACCAAATCGGATTTCGAACCCAGCTTATTGTCCAGGACATAGAACCCGTTGCGCAGAAATTGGTAATGGGTCATTCCTTGGTCAATGAAATCCAGGATAGAACTCTCGATTATGCATTCTGTCAAGTCCCGGCGTGAATTGGGGTTGATCGCCTCTAACAGCGATTCCTCATCGGGTGGGTTCAAAAACAAAGGCTCGTAATGCCGGACCGCGCATTTCAGGCCATGGGATGCGCTGACCCAGTGGATTGTGCCCTTCACTTTCCGCCCGGCAAAACCGGAGCCGCTCTTGGTTTCAGGATCATAGGTACAATGAAGCTCTAGAATATTGCCCTGTTCATCTTTGACCACATCATTGCATTTGAGGAAATAGCCATGCTTGAGCCTTACTTCGCGGCCGATGGTCAGCCGGTTGTATCCCTTGGGTGGATCTTCCATAAAATCTTCCCGTTCGATATAGATTTCCCGTGTCAGCGGCACCCGGCGTATACCCAAAGCTGTAGTCTTGTAGTTGTTGTCGGCGTCCAGGTACTCAACCCGGCCGGGTTCGAAATTGGTGATTACCACCTTAACAGGATCCAAGACTGCCATCAAGCATACAGCTTTCTCCATCAGATCCTGGCGGACAAAATGCTCGAGCATTTCTACATCCACTGTGGTTTCGGTCTTCGGAACCCCAATTTCATTCAAAAAGGCAAAAATTGCTTCTCTGGTGTAACCGCGGCGGCGCAGCCCCTGCAGGGTAGGGAGGCGCGGATCATCCCATCCCTCCAGATAGCCGCTGTCAACCAGCTGCTTCAAGTAGCGTTTGCTGGTTACCACACCGCTGATATTCAGCCTGCCGAACTCAATCTGCTGGGGCAGGCGTCCAGGCAGGTCCAGATTCTCCAAGACCCAGTCATAGAGGGCACGGTTATTGACAAACTCGTTGGAACAGAGTGAATGGGTGATCCCTTCTATGTAGTCCTGAATGGGGTGAGCATAGTCATACATAGGATAAATGCACCACTTGTCCCCTGTCCTGTAGTGTTCGCTGTAAATGATGCGGTACAGCACGGGATCTCTCAGAACGATATTGGGGCTGGCCATGTCAATTTTGGCCCGGAGCACTTTTGCTCCTTCCTCAAACCTTCCCTCCCACATCTGCTCAAACAGCCTCAGGTTTTCCTCAATGGGCCGGCTCCGGTAAGGGCTTTCCCTGCCCGGCTCCGTCAAGGTGCCCCGGTACTCCCTGATCTCATCCTGGCTGAGATCACAAACATAGGCTTTACCTTTCTTGATCAAATGCACGGCATATTCATACATCTGTTCAAAGTAGTCGGATCCATACAGAGGCGTGCCGCCGTAGTTCACACCCAACCAGTCTATATCCTCGATAATTGCGTTGACATAGGAAATATCTTCCTTGACTGGATTGGTATCGTCAAAACGAAGGTTAAACCTGCCGCTGTATTTCTTGGCCATGGAATAGCTTATATTTATGGCATAAGCGCTGCCGATATGCAGCAGCCCATTTGGCTCAGGCGGAAACCGGGTCACCACCTGTTCAAGGCCGCCGGCTACATCATCGGCGATGATTTTATCAATGAAGTGAGCCGGCCTCAAGTTCAAATCTCCATATTCACTCATGTACTTTCATCCTCTCGCTGCTGCGTAATCAAACTGCTATTTATTTTACCATTACCGCCGGCAACAATGCAACTCGCTCACGCAGTCCCCCTGCCGGCGGACTATATCAATAAAATACCGTGAAAATATCACAATGTCAAACGTATTTGCAGGAAAACGGGATTTTGTGGCGAATTTCTATAATTGAACTGGTTCGTTATTCTATCAAGGGAGGCGCATCTCATGCGGAGGCAAAGATTTGTTGCAGCCGGCAAAGTAATGTTGATAGCTGTCGTTGTGGTTATGCTGTCAGGTTGTTTTGGGTTCTTGAAAGTTGGTTTAACAATTGCAGTCGAACCGGATCCGATAACCTTCACGTTTGACGAGTTGACAGAGGAAAAGGAAATTACAGTCAATTTTACAACCAAAGGTATCGGTAACCTCACTTTGGACAAGGCCATCTTGGAATTGTTTGAGCCAGAAGAAGCTGAAGATCCTGTTTGGGATGAAGAACATGAGCTGGATACATCTACCCTGATTATTCCCGGCATTACTGTCCCTAACACATTTTCATTGGAACTGCCTTCGGATCTCCAGTATACAGACGAAGAGGAGTACAATCAGGAGCTAAAGGGAAAGACCTATACCTTGAAGATCACTGTCACAGGCAGCATAGACGCTATCATCAGCGAGGTAGAGGTTAAGTTCGAATAATCCTTAACAACAGACAGCAAGTTTGACGCCAAGAAAAAAGGCGCTTTTCGAAGAAAAGCGCCTTTTTGAATCTCGGAGAGCTGTTACATAATCATCTACTGTTTCCTGTCCCTGCCTGCTGATGCGTTTTAGAACTGGACCAAATCTGCAATTCTTACAGGAAGGCCTGTTGCAATTGACTTGTTGCCGGCTATACCCACGAGAATTGACATGGCGCCATCGACGTGGGATGCGGCACGGTTGTAAGGATCGTGCTCTGGCTCACCAAAGATATCCTCGAGCATGCGGGGATCACCGCCGCCGTGCCCACCCGGAGCCTCTTCAACCGGCACTTCATAGCGCTCTCCGAACATTGGGTAAACAACAATCCGCTTTATAGCCACAGTGCCTTCCATATCCTGGTCCCCACCGGCATTGATATAGCTTTTTTCACCAATATCAACCTGAATCCGGCCTTTAGTGCCGTTGCAAGCCACACGGTAACCTTCCCACGGCATGTAGGCATTGAGCGAGTAAGTAAGAATGGCCTTGTTCTTGTAGCGAACAAGCACTCCCATGGTGTCTTCGATGCTGATACCGTCGCCAAATACGCTTTGGTCCCGGAGATAGCCGTCATATTGCTCGGCTTCCAGGTACAGCTTGGCCAAGGACGGGTTTTTGGACAAATCCAAGGCAAATGGATCGTCTTTGGCATTTTCAGAACCGGTGCCGCGGTAGTAGAATTTTGTCACACCGCGGTTTTCGGCATTTTCCCGCCCATAGAACAAGAGGTCACCCATGGCAAACACTGTTTCAGGCTGACTGCCGATCCAGAAATTGACCAGGTCAAAATGGTGGGTTGCCTTATGGACCAGCAATCCGCCGCTGTTGCGTTTGTCCCTGTGCCATCTGCGGAAATAGTCAGCACCGTGGAGAGTGTTGAGCAGCCACTCAAAATGCACTGAGGTTACGTCTCCAATTGTTCCATTGGCAATCAGCTCCCGGATTTTCGTATTGTAAGGAGAATAACGGTAATTGAAGGTAACCCGCAGTTTGCGCCCTGTTTTTTTGATCGTGTCCAAAATCTGCTGGCACTTGTCTGCATCCACTGTCATGGGCTTCTCGGTTATCACGTCACAGCCAAGCTCCATAGCCCGGCAGATGTACTTGTGATGGGTCCGGTCAACCGATGTCACAATAACTGTATCGGGCCTTTCTGTTTCGATCATTTGATCAAACTCATGTGCCAAATAGGTGCGGACGGGTCCATAACCATGCTTTTCCTTTAAGGCATTGACCGCATGCTCGAGCCGTGCCGGGTTTATGTCACAAAAAGCAACCAACTCACTGGTATCCTTGTATGTCGATACCAGGGCTTCATAAAAGAAGCGGGCTCTTCCTCCGGTTCCTACCTGAACATACCTGTGTTTTTTCATCGGGAACTGAGTGCCTCCTTGTCTTAGTTTGTGCTAAATCCATTTTACAGCAAATTTATGTATAAATCTAATATTTATTTGCTCATTTGTGGGATATTCAACCTATCTTGCGATCCAAAGTGATTATATTTATAATGAATTCGGAGGTGATTCCAATTCCCAGATTCAACTATATGTTTCGGATCCAATCCCATATACGCGGTGCTTTTAACATGGATGACAAGCACAGCCACAAACCTCATGAAATCTACTATCTTAGAAAAGGCCAGCGCTACTATTTCATTGACGACCGCATCTACCATGTCCATCAGGGCGACTTGATCTTTGTGCCCAGTTTTGTCCTGCACCGGACTACCGCTGCGGATAACCGTGACCACGAACGTACTGTGGTCTATTTCCAAGACAGGTTCCTGGAAGATCTGATCCCGGATATTGTCGCTCATCCGATTATGAACCGGTTTTACAGCGAACCGAAGGTTGTCAGGCTGAAACTTGCGGATCAGATTGTGGTTGAAAACATTTTGTCAAAGCTGAGCCTTGAATACCAAAAACCGCAGCCCAATTCCGAGCTGTACCTGAAAATCCTGCTGATTGAACTATTATTGGTCGCGACCAGGATCGGAACTGCCGATTCCAGCGTCTACGAGCCTTTAAGCCCGGTTCATGAAAAAATACACAAAATAGTCCGGTATCTTCGGACAAATTACCAAAGGCCGTTCTCTCTTAAGCAATTGGCAGCTCAGTTTTACATCAGCCAATGCTACCTTTCCCGGATGTTTAAGGCGGTGACCGGGCTGACATTGATCGAATATTTGAATACAATCCGAATCCAGGAAGCCAAAAAACTGCTGGCAGATGAAGGGCTGACGATCACGGAGATCGCTGACATGGTGGGTTATGAGAGTCAAACCTATTTCGGACGAATGTTTAAACGGATCACCGGCCTATCCCCCCGGGAATACCGTAAACAGCATGGGGCGGGGCACCATTGACGCCAGTATTGCCTTTAGTGCTTTTTCTCCAAGATCTGGTAGATTCTCGGTAAGTCAAAAACGGTAATGATCCCCAACAGTGTCCCGGTTTCAGTGCCGTCCTCGCTGATCAGCACCGCCTGGATTCTCTTGCCGCGGTGGCTGAAATCCTCGAAGATCTTCAACACCTTCACCAATGAACAAGTTGGAGGCACGAAACGGTAGTTGTCCGGGTTGTGAAGATAACGAAGCACTGCCTCCACTGTGACCTCGGCCAGATTGAGCTCAGCCGTCAGGTGATCCGCCAGCCAATAGGTGACAGCCTCTGCTGTCAAGATCCCCATAAACCGATGGCTTTTGTACACCGGCAGCTTAGAAAAAGAGTTGGCGTGCATCTTGGTAATAGCAGCACTTATGCTGTCCTCAAGATTGCAGGTTATCACAGGCCCCAGAAACGACTCTTCCACGGTAGGTGGCGAATGCATCAGAACGCGAATCCGCTCCAGACGTTCAACGACATCTTGATGGGGTTCGGCAATGGGTTTATCATCTATCCTCTCATGGACAATAGCATTGCGAAGATCACCATATTCTTTTAACTCGATGGCTATCTCCCGTACAAAAGGATCAGTCTTGGCTGCCAGGTCCACCAGCTGATAAAATGGCACACGCCGCTTGTTTTTCACAATTTTTTCCAATGCCTGTTCAATACCGATGAAGGCGTTCAAAAAACGCCTTGAATACTCATAGCCGCTGTTCACTAGAAAACCACCTCTGCTGCTTTTATCCAATAATTCACGCCGAGGTGGGAAATATCCTGCGTCAAACTCCGCTGTTTCCTCTTGAACGCGGCACAGGCAGCCCCCAGGGAGAGCTACCTGCGTTAGCTTAAAAGCTACCCTTTAAGCCACCTCTTTGTGATCAACGGAATCACTCCTTTCCAGGGAGTAATTATCGACCTGCTCCCTGCCTTCAGCATACCACAGGGCCTTGCTGAATGCGAGGCTGTAAATGAATCGGAATCGTTTTTTCAGAGGGTCAGCCGTGGCTGTCCTGCCTGACAACCCGTACTGTCACCGGTCCAAGCATGCCGGATGTGATTTTGGCACCGGCCAGCTCATTTGCCCTGGAATTGGTAACACTGACTCGAACCCGGTTCGATCCCGGCTGCACATATTCAGTCAGATCAAACTGATAAGGCGGCAGCAGACACACTCCCGCATCGGCTCCATTGATCTCAACAGCGGCAAGCTCCCATACCTCGCCCAAATCCAGCACGATTTGCTGACACTCTCCTTTACTCGGATCAAGATCGAACTGGTTAAGATACGTAAAGGTGCCGGAATAGTTCTCCATGCCCTCAAATTCAACCCACGACCGCAGTTGGTGTCCAACGTCCATGGGCAGCGGTGAGTCTGCAATCCTCCACCCACCATCAAGGGTAATGGTTTCAGTGATGACCGCACGCGGCTTGCCCGCACCGGCTGCAGCCGGGCTTTCCTGCTCCACTGCAGGTTCCCTGCGGGGATCGACCGTAATGATCATGCTCTGCCGCCCGGCAAGCTGAACATCGATTGATGTCTTGGATCTGGAGTTTATCTTCACCGGGGCCTTTTTCGTGGTACCAGACCAGGCATCCCATACTTCCACACATCCTTGTTGATCAATCTCAGCTGTACCGGCAATCGGCTGATCTCCCTCGTTAACCAGGAGATAGAGGTGCAAATAGTCTTTTACTACATGAGTACAGCGCAGCTGACTGCAGGTTGGTTCAAAACAGAAATCACGGCTGATCCGTTTTTCGAGCTCCGGTACAAGCCGGCCCAAATCGCGGATTTCACATGCCCACTCCCATGGGAGCTTTTGCCGGTCCAGATTGAAGATCAGAACCGCTCCATCCTGCTTTGCAAAATCAGTCAAGACGCTCTCCACTTCAGGAGTAATCTGAACAGGGTCTTCAACCAGCAATACTGAGTATTTCTGGGCCGCTATTGCCAGCTTCCCGCCCTCAACTTTCACCTTTTCGGCAAACAGCCGGTTCTCCAAATAATTGAACTCAATTTGGTGCTCATACAATGGCTGCACGATCTGCCACGGCAAATGATCGGGCTCACACAACACCGCCACTTGTGCCTGATTGACACTGTCGGTATTAAGCCAGCTGAGGCGCTTGATATAATCGGCAATGACCCGGTAGTGAGGCCACCAGATATTATTGGGGCCGACATCCGGCGGGCGCTCATCATACCTGCCCTTGCCGTCTATGGAATAAAAGAAGGCATGGGGGTACAACAGGTTTACACCTCGCACGAACAGCCAGTCCATATACCATTTCATGTCCCGGACACTAAACGCCCAGTGAATACCGTCCGGCCCGCAGCAGCCAAAGCACTCATTGGCGTTTCTGCGCAGTCCGGCATGTCTGGCAGCGTCTGATGAACACTTTGCCATGGTGCTGTGCTCCCCGGTAATCGCAAGATTGTTCTCTGGCGCCACCCAGCGCCACACCACATCTTGGCCGGGAATCTGGAAATGCTTAAGCACACCAATATCAGTACTCCGTTCCGGATGCCCGGTTAAGGCAATGTTGTGCCCGGCGCACCACTCAGAAATCTGCCTGTAGTATGACTGTTCCAGAAGTGCATTCACTGCCTGCTTGTACAGCCTGCGCTTCTTACCGGTTTCCTCACCGGCTTCAAACCACAGTGCTGCCAGATCCAATTCACTACCGCCAAACTTACGGTACCACTCCAAAAATCCATCGGTCCAGGGCCTCAGCCCCCTTTTGCCCCGGCGGCCGAGGATCGCTGGTTCATCGGTGAACATGGCAATAACCGTGTGCCCAAAATGCCGGCTTAAGTATTGATAATACCTTTCATGAGTGCACTCAATAAAAGCCTTCACAGCTTCGGGGTTGAGCAGATCTGCACTGGGAGGCGCTCCCGGTTGGCCGTCATCCTCCCCGAAATGAATCCCGCGAATGGTGCCTCTGGAATATGTTTCCACAAACAGCATCAGCACCCACTGCTCCTGATCAGGGGCTGTAAACACAATTCTGTCTTCCTCTAAAGTCAAAATCAGCAGGCTTTTTGGATCAAGTACCTTCTCATCAATCTTTTTTGCGGCCTGAATGGAAACCAACCGGTCATCAGGTTCCAGCTCAGGCTTAAGTTCCAGATGGCCTGAAACAGCATACTCCCGCAGTTGAAGGCCGCGGCTGGCAAACCGGGGATTAGAGGCGACAACCTTGCCGTGGGCGGAACCGGAGGGATACATTCCCTCGTCGTACAAGATCACTTGCATTCCCAACTTTTCAGCCGCCTCCACAGCACAGGCCACCAATTCCATGAACCGGTCTGACAGATACTCGATTTCTTTGGGGATTCCAATCCGGGGATGAATCACAAATCCATTAACGCCTTTGGCTTTAAAATCCTGGATTTGCCTGGTTATCTCCTCTTCAGTCAGATGATCATTCCAAAACCAAAACGGAATGGGGCCAAACTCGTCCGCAGGGTTCAAAAACTGTTCGCGCAGCTGCTCCAAATTCAATCGTTCACACCTCCACAACCCAATTATTACCTCTAATATAACATAAAGAAAAACCTGCTGCCACTTTCCGGCAACAGGTTATTGATCACTCTCTGATAATCCTGCGGATGCTGTCGTAACTTAAATGGTAGCTTTCCATCAATGCCTCCACCGAGGATCCTGAGCGGTATTTTTGCCTGATTTCCTGATTGCGCTTGTTGAGCCAATGCTTGGTTCCGTTCCGTTCTCCCCAGCCGAGGTGTTTGTTGGGCTGCTTCGGGATGTAAATTTCCCTTCCCTGCACATATTTCTGAATCTCTTCAACCAAAGACCGCGGCAAAATATCTGCGGCATTCTTGTACATAAGTGCCAACGTCCTCCTTTTGGTCAATCAAATCCTGCGGCATTGGCACTCCCTCGGTTGCGAAACCCAAATAAAACCTAGAGCCGACTCAACCCCAAAGGAAGGCCTACACCGGCAATGCTAACTAAAAAATCATTTTGACGAAACATCATCATCAGATAGACCTCCTTTCACAGACGGTGTAAATTTTATTCGCCGTAAAGATATGCAATTCCATTATAACTGATTGTGACAGGACTATCAATCGGAAATATGATTCGGAACTGTTTTTGCCAAAGCTTTGGCTGCGATGTCTCTGCGGAAATGCATATTCTCGAAACTAATTTCAGATACAGCTCTGTATGCGCACATCTGTGCCTGTTTCAGATCAGGGCCCAACCCTACCACCGCCAGGACCCTGCCTCCGGCCGTTATCAGACGGCCCCCATGATATGCTGTGCCGGCATGGAAAACTCTTACCTCCGAACTCCGGCTGGCTTTGACTACTCCGGAAATCAGCTTTCCTGTTTGGTATTTGCCTGGATATCCACGGGAAGACAAGACTACTACCACCGCTGAGCTTTGGTCCCATTTAATTCCTGCATAAGCCGCCAGCCTTTGTTCCACGCATGCAGTGATGATGGCAAGCAGTCCAGAATCAAGCAAAGGCAGGACAACCTGCACCTCAGGATCGCCAAAGCGGGCATTGAATTCAATGACCTTAAGTCCGTTATCGGTCAGCATCAGCCCAGCATACAGAACACCGGTGAAACTGCGCCCTTCTGCAGCCAAGGCGTTTGCCGCAGGCACCAGGATTGTGTCCAGCGCCTCTTGAACCACCTCCTCGCCCATATGGGGAATTGGGGCATAAGCTCCCATTCCACCGGTATTGGGCCCCTTGTCGTTGTCATAGACCCGCTTGTGATCCTTAGCAGCCGGCATGGGCACTACCGTTTTCCCGTCTATAAAGGCCATTAACGACAGTTCCTCGCCCACCAGGAATTCCTCAATGACAACTTTTGTGTCTATGGAAAAACTCGCCTTCACTGCATCCTCCGCCTGCCTGCGGTTGTGGCAAACAATCACGCCTTTGCCGGCAGCGAGCCCATCTGCTTTGACGACGATTGGGATTGGAGAGGCCTCCACGAACTCGAGGGCTGCCGCAGCATCCGAAAATACCTGGTAATCTGCCGTGGGAATCCCGTGGCGGACCATAAAATCCTTGGCAAAAGCCTTGCTGGTTTCAATCTCAGCCGCCAGGCGCGTGGGGCCGAATATCGGCAAACCAGCATCCTGAAACATATCCACAATCCCAAGACTCAACGGTAGTTCTGGGCCAACTATGGTCATATCAATCTTATGTTCCAAAGCAAAACTAAGCAGCTGCTGCGTTTCCGTAACCGGGATCGGGACCAAGGTGGCAATTTCCCCGATCCCGCCGTTGCCTGGAGCACAGAAAAGCTCTAGTTCAGGATCATCCTGCATCAATTTCCAGCAAATGGCATGTTCGCGCCCTCCACTGCCGATTACAAGTACTCGCATAATGCTCACTCCTCACTTGACCGAAGACTGGATAGTACACGGTAGCACACCCGTCCCTGGTCAAGATATATCTGTCCTGTCGCACATTGATGAACAATCCTCGGATACAGATCATGTTCCACCGCATGAATCTTCCGGGACAGGCTCTCGTGATCATCGCAGTCATCCACAGTTACAGCTTGCTGGGCAATAATCGGGCCTGTGTCCATGCCTGCATCGACAAAATGGACTGTAACCCCCGTCACCTTAACCCCTGCGCTGAGCGCCTGCCCAACTGCATCAAGCCCAGGGAAAGTAGGCAAAAGTGACGGATGCAGATTGATAATTCTGCCGTAATACTCGTTCAAAAGTGTAGGCCCAATCAGGCGCATATAGCCTGCCAGGGCAATGAACTCAATTTTATCCTCTTTCAGGCGGAGCAAGATATGTTGTTCAAAAGCTTTTTTGTCCGCAAACTGCCGTCTTTGCACCAAAAACACCGGGGTCTGCCACTGCTGAGCTTTGGCAATGGCACCTGCTTGCGGCTGATCACATACCAGAAGGCTGATCTGTATGTCTGGAACAGCCAGTTGATCTGCATACTTCATAATTGCCTCATAATTAGAGCCTGTGCCTGAAGCAAAAACAGCGATACGGACCACTAAGCTCCCTCCTTAAACACTACCTGTCGGGATCCAGAAACAACGGTTCCAATCGGGTATGCCTGCCAACCCTCGCCCTGAAGGGTATCAATAACCGGGCCGGCCAATTCAGGTTTTACCGTAACAATCATGCCAATCCCCATGTTAAATACATTGAACATCTCTTCAAGCTGCATCTTGCCGTAATGCTGCAGTTTGGCAAAAATTGGCGGAATTGGCCAACTGCCAAGATCGATCTCGGCATTCACTCCAGGAGGTAAAATCCGGGGGATATTTTCAATGAAACCGCCGCCGGTAATGTGGGCTATACCTCCGATTGGAAACTTGTTCAGTAGTCTCAAAATCGGTTTGACATAAATCCGGGTCGGAGTCAGCAGTTCCCAGCCGATTTCATTCAAATCCAGCTGGTGATCTGCGATAATCTTCCTGGCTAAAGCAAAGCCGTTGCTGTGAACACCACTGCTGGGCAGCCCAATCAGCACGTCGCCAACGGTAATCGTCCTGCCTGTAATAATCTGATCCTGTTCCACAATTCCCACACAGAACCCTGCCAAATCGTATTCTTCATACTGGTAAAACCCGGGCATTTCCGCGGTTTCCCCGCCGAGCAAAGCACAGCCCGCCTCAATACAGCCATCGGCGATCCCTTTGATGATTTCCAACACCAGCTCAGGCTTCAGCTTGCCCGTGGCAATATAATCCAGGAAAAACAGTGGTTCTGCCCCCTGGGCAACCACATCGTTAACACACATGGCCACCAAATCAATACCCACCGTATCATGTTTACCAAGGGTAAATGCCAGTTTCAGTTTGGTTCCCACTCCATCGGTTCCCGAAACCAGCACCGGACGCCGGTACCGCTCCAGCGGAATTGCAAACAATCCCCCGAATCCACCAACAGCACTCAACACTTCCGGCCTAGTGGCGCGGGCAGCAAGTTTCTTGATCTCTTTTACCGCCTGATACCCAGCGGACAAATCAACTCCGGCCTGCTTGTAAACTTCACTCATCCCTTTGGCCTCCTTAAGATATGACCTGCTTAGCTCTGTTGATCGATGGGCACCGGGTATTTTCCACTAAAACAGGCTAAACACAGTCCTGACCCGCCTGAGCTAAGATCCGGGCCCCCGGTGATGGCACGAACCAAGCCGTCAACACTGAGAAACTCCAAAGAATCGGCACTGATGAACATGCGGATCTGTTCAATCGTTTTTTGGGCTACAATCAATTCATCACGGCTGGATATGTCAATCCCATAAAAGCAGGGATACACCACCGGTGGTGAACATATCCGCACATGCACAGACTTTACACCGGCATCCCTTAGAAGCCGCACAATCCTTTGACTGGTCGTCCCCCTGATTAGAGAATCATCCACCATGACAACATCTTTGCCCTCAACCACTTTCTGCACCACACTGAGTTTGAGCTTGACATCCCGAGTGCGCGTTTCTCGGTTAGGCCGGATAAACGTCCTACCCACATAGCGGTTTTTGACCAAGCCCATTTCAAAGGGAATTCCCAGTGCTTCTCCATAACCACTGGCCGCCGACAGACTGGAATCAGGGACTCCCAAAACCAAGTCCGCTTCTACCGGTTTTTCTGCCGCCAATTGTTTGCCAAGCTGCTTGCGTATTTGATGGACACTCATCGTTCCAGTGAGGTTGCTGTCGGGTCGGGCAAAGTAAATGAACTCAAAGCTGCACAGAGCCGGCTTTTCCTCAGCCACCTGCACAGAACGGATCCGGTTTTGGGAAATGACAATCATCTCTCCAGGCTGGACATGGCGGAGAAAATCCGCCCCAATCAGGTCGAAGGCACAAGTTTCAGAAGCAAAACAGTAACTGTCACCGATTCGGCCCAGCGCCAACGGCCGCAGTCCGTTTGGATCGAGGCAGGCAATCAAGCGATCTTCACCAAGGACCAGAAGGGCGTAGGCCCCTTTTATTTCCGCCAGTGCCTCCTGCAGGGCAAGCTCCAGATCATCATACCTGGAACGGGCAATCAAATGGGCAATTACTTCCGTATCACTGTTGGTCTGGAAAATCGATCCTTGCTGCTCAAGCCGGCGGCGGATCATGGGAGCGTTAATCAAGGCTCCATTTTGGGCAAGCGCTATAGTCCCGCCCCGGTACTTGAACACCAGCGGCTGAGCTTCAATAACAGTGCTTTTTTGGTTGGCATACATCACATGGCCGATGGCCACATCTCCGGACAACTCGCCATTTCCATTTATAAAGACTTCTGTAACCAGGCCCATGCCCTTATGGACGTTAAACCGGCCATGATCCGCGGCGACAATACCGGCGCTTTCCTGACCGCGGTGCTGCAGTGAATGAAGCCCATAGTAGACGACGTTGGCCGCATTGGCATGCCCGTAGATCCCAAAAACTCCACATGCTTCATGCAAACGATCTGTTCCGATCAATTCATCAAGCATGAAATCCCTTCTTTCCATGCCAATTCAAGTTCGCTGCGGGAACAGTTGATCAGTTCTTGATCATTGTAAACAACCCGGAAAACATCCTTGCCGGTAACTCTGCCAAGCACCTGCAAGCTGATGTTCAAGTCGTGGGCATATGCCTCTAAAACCGGCAGGTTTCGTGAACTGACACTCACAATAAACCGTGACTGCGACTCACCGAATAAAGCTGCACTAGCGCTTAGCCCATCGGAAAAATCCAACTCCACTCCCAGGCCGGTGCCAAAGGCCGATTCTGCCGCTGCAACAGCCAAGCCACCTTCCGCCACATCATGGACGGAACTCGGTAAACCACCCTGGATTGCCTGTAAGACCAGCTGCTGAACCCGGAGTTCATAATCAAGGTCCAGTATGGGTATCCGGCCTGAAGGTATCTTCTTCAGCAGTTTCTGCAGATGGCTTCCGCCCAGTTCCGGTAAGTTTCTACCCAGCATAACAATCAAATCGCCGGACTTTTGGTACTTGCCGGTCATCGCCCTGCCGGCATCCTCAATCAAGCCGGCCATGGCAATGATTGGTGTCGGATAGATAGGCTTCCCATTGGTTTCATTATACAGGCTGACATTTCCTGAGACTACCGGGCAGTTCAGTTTTTCCGCAGCCATGCTGATTCCCTCGATGGATTGCTCCAACTGCCAAAAGACTTCCGGGTTCTCCGGTGACCCAAAGTTTAGGTTGTCGCTGATCGCCAGCGGCCGGGCTCCGGTACAGACCAGGTTCCTCGCCGCTTCACAAACAGCAATCGCACTGCCCTGCCTGGGATCAAGCTCAATATAGATGGAGTTGCAGTCAGTGGTTAAGGCAATTGCTTTGTTTGTACCGGGAATCTTTACCACAGCAGCGTCCATCCCAGGGCCTACAAGGGTGTTCCCCATGGCTTGAGTATAGAATTGACTATAGATCCACTCTTTGCTGGCCAACGACGGCATGGCCAAAAGCTGTTTCAGTGTTTCTGCCGGGTTTTCTACCGGCAAATCCAAAACCTCAAGTGCTTGGTTGAAACTATACGCCTGCGGTGCGTTGGCAGCCCTTTCATAAACAGGTGCTTTGGCTGTCAGGGCATCTACAGGAACTTCAGCCGCAATCCGTCCCGTATGCAGCAGCCGCAGTTTGCCGTCGGACGTAACCCGCCCGATCGTCACACACTCCAATCCGTACTTCCCACAGATTGCTTCATATTCATGTTCAAAACCTTTCTTGACCACAAGCAGCATCCGTTCCTGTGACTCGGAAAGCATCATTTCGTATGCCGTCATTCCCGCTTCCCGCTGCGGCACCAAATCCAGGTTCATTTCAATACCATGGCCCCCTTTATGAGCCATCTCCGCACTTGATGACACTAAGCCGGCAGCGCCCATGTCCTGAATACCAATCAATGATGACAGTTGGATCATCTCAAGGCAGGCTTCCATCAACGCTTTCCCTGCCTTGGGATCACCGATTGCTACGGCATGGGCCGGCTCTTCGCTGTCACTTAGCTCAGCTGAGGCAAAAGTAGCCCCTTCGATGCCGTCGCGGCCAGTGGAGCGTCCGACATAGAGCACGGAATTGCCTTCGCCTTCAGCGATACCGCGGCAAATGTGATCATGGCGTACCAGGCCAACACACATGGCATTGACTAGTGGATTGTGGCTGTAGCAGTCATCAAAATACACCTCTCCCCCTACCGTTGGGACTTCGGTTTGATTCCCATAGTTGGCGATACCCGCAACCGCATTGGCCATAAGAGTCCTTGTTCTTTCATTTGCAGGATCCCCAAACCGCAGCGAATTGAGGAGTGCCATCGGCCGCGCACCCATGGAATATACATCCCGCAGAATTCCTCCTACACCAGTGGCAGCTCCTTGAAAGGGCTCAATAGCAGAAGGATGATTGTGAGATTCAATTTTAAAAGCAATACCCAACCCGCCGCCAATATCGACAATTCCTGCCCCTTCACCGGGCCCCATCAAAACATGATCACCCCGGCTTGGCAAGCGCTTCAACAGCCTTTTTGAGTTTTTATAACTGCAGTGCTCCGACCACATGACTCCAAACAAACCTGTTTCCGTGTAGTTGGGGAGCCTGCCCAGAAGCTGCTTTACAAGCTCATATTCATTATCTGTTAGCCCTAAACTCCGATAAAGCTTCCCCGCGGCAATTTCCTTAGCTGTTGGTTCCCTGTGCATCGATATCGACCTCCACTTTCCATCTCGGCTTATGCGTGAACTATGTTGACTAAACTCTTCAATCAACATCCGCCAGATCCGCCGCTGCCAGCAGTGCTTCCTTCATAGCCTGACGCCGGGCTGTCAGCCTGGCTTGAATATCCGGGTATTTGATGCCCAGAATCTCCGCTGCCAGCAGCGCCGCATTAACCGCCCCTGCTTTGCCAATAGCCATGGTGGCGACCGGTACCTCCCTCGGCATCTGCACGATTGACAGCAGCGAGTCCAAACCGTTAAGTGCGGATGTAGGCATAGGCACTCCGATCACAGGCAATACTGTATGGGCAGCAATAACGCCAGGCAGGTGTGCCGCCCCACCGGCGGCAGCAATGATCACTTCCACTCCCCGCTCCCGGGCTTCGGCGGCGTATGCTGTCACAGCATCAGGAATTCGATGGGCAGACATAGCCCGCTTCTCAAAAGAAATCTCAAGTTCATTTAAGGTCTGGCAGCAAAACTGCATGATCTCCCAATCTGAGGTGCTTCCCATTACAATCCCGACCAACGCTTGGATCATAGCGATTCCCCCCAAAAACAATGTTGCCCGGGAGGTAGGGCTGGAATCCTACCCTCCCGGGCATTTCTCCCTTTCCGGGCATCATTGCCCTGCCCTGGTTCCTCTTTGATTTTTCCTATTTAGAGTTTATCAAAGTCTGGAGTGGCAGTCAATGATTTTCCGATAAATTAACGATTATGTCGCAGCTAATGTTCGGCACCTAACGTATATTGTGTTTTAAACCTCATATTCGGATTCGGTTTCCCCACTCAAACAGGCAATGCTTTTCTTGATTCTGGATATTCCATCCATCACCATTGACCGGGGGCAGCCCACATTCATCCGCATGAATCCGTCGCCTTCCCGCCCAAAAAAGCGCCCGTCGCTCAGCCCTATCTTGCCGTGTTCAACCAGCATACGGATGAGCAGATCTTGATCCAATTCAAGGCCGCGGAAATCCAGCCACACTAGATAGGTGCCTTCAGGAGGCCTGACTCTAAGGCTGCAATAGCCATCGAGAGCAGCGACAACCTGATCACAGTTGGATTTAAGATACGGAAGCAGCTGATCCAGCCATTCCCCTCCATGACAGTAAGCAGCGGTAAACGCCGTAACGGAAAAGACATTGGCAAAACCCAGGTAAGCCCGTTTTGTAGCTTGATCATAAGATCTTTTCCACTCTTTATTAGGTATTACGGCGACTGAATTGTGCAGTCCGGCAATATTAAAGGTCTTGCTTGGCGCCATGAGTGTGATTGTCTGACGAGCCAGTTCATGACCGGCCGCCGCCATCGGGTGATACTTAAACGGAGGGAAAACCAAATCAGCCCAGATTTCATCAGCCACTATTTTCACATCATAGGCGAGGCAAAGCTCACCCAAATGCCTGAGCTCATCAAGAGTCCACACCCTTCCTACAGGGTTGTGGGGATTACACAAGATCAACATCTTGACCCCTTTGGCAAACTTGGCGGCAAGATCGTCATAATTCATCCGGTAATAGCCCCGATCCTCCAAGAGCGGGCTTGTGGCCAGCTTTCTGTTGTTGCTGGACACCACATGGTAGAAAGGCCCGTACACTGGTGTTTGAATCAAGATTTGATCACCCGGGTCCGTCAGGGCGTTAATACACAGAGCCAAAGCAGGGATAACCCCCGGCGCATCGCTCAGCCACTCGAAGTTGATCTGCCAACCATGGCGCCTCAAGGCCCAGTCGATAAACGCCTGATAGTAGCTGTCAGGACGGAATGTATAACCGTAAGCCGGATGCCCGGCCCGGAGCTTGATCGCTTTTACCACCTCAGGCGGCACCGGCAGATCCATATCAGCCACCCACATTGGCAGCAGATCATCTCTGCCGTAAACTTGGTCTAGGCGATCCCACTTTTCACAGTTTGTACCTTTTCTAACAATCAAATCCGAACAATCAGGTCGCGGAAAGCTGTCCAAATTCACCATCAGCTCCTTTGCCTTGGCCCACCAAATCCGTTAAACGCTGTAGATCATATCCTGTGGGATCCTGAGCCACTCTCAGATCAAATTCGCTCACTACTGCAAGAATATGGTCAAAAATATCGGCTTGAACCCCCTCATGCGCAGCCCAGCTGGTGTCTTTGGTGAAAACATAGATCTCTAAAGGCAGCCCGTCTCTGGTTGGCTGCATCTGCCTGACGAGGAAGGTAAGGCCTTGATGGATACCGGGGTGGTTGCGCAAATATGCGCTGATATAAGCCCGAAACGTGCCCAAATTGGTCATCCGCCGCCCGTTGACCACTACACTGTCATCGATCCCGTGTTCCGCATTATATTGAGTAATCTCCGCTTCTTTTTGCTCTATGTAGTCCTTCAGGACATGGATTTTTTTGTACTTCTCGATCATCTCCTGTGTACAGAATCTGACGCTTGTCTGGTCAATCAAGATGGACCGCTTGATCCTGCGCCCTCCGCCTTCAAACATCCCGCGCCAGTTCTTAAAGGAACTGCTTACGAGCTTATGCGCGGGGATGGTGGTGATCGTCCGATCCCAGTTGCGCACCTTGATATTATGCAGCGCTATTTCAATGACATGGCCGTCGGCATTGAATTCTGGAGCATCCAGCCAGTCCCCTACTCTCAGCAGGTCATTGCTGTTGATTTGGACACTGGCAATAAAACCGAGAATTGTGTCCTGGAACACGAGCATCAGTACAGCTGTGATCGCTCCCAGCCCGCTCAAATACGGCCACGGTGATTCCCCGATCAACTCTGTCACAGCCAAAATCACTGCTGCAATATAGATGAACAGCTTCACTATTTGAACATAAGTCTTGATCGGTCTGCGCTTGGATATTTCATACGAGTTGTATATATCCAGGGCACCTGACAACAACTTATCTACAAATTTGACCAAAACAAAAATCACCCATACTGCAATCAGCCGCTGGCCGATCACAGCGATGGATGGCACAAAAATCAACCCCTGCGATAGGACAAAGGCGGGGACCAGTAATGGTAAATCGTCAAAAACACCCTGTTCATACAAGCGTTCGTCCCAATTGTACGGTGTCTGCCGAAAGATAACAAGGATCAGCCGCATCACATAACGCTTCGTCAGATGGTATAGAATTGTGCTTGCCGCTAACATGCCGCACATAATCAGAACATCCCGCAGTATAGGGTATGCCTGCAAAAAATCCACTTAGCATCACCTCCCGGCTCAATAATTCCTTACCGGGAATCTATTTTCCTTTTATCCGCAGCCCATCGGCTACAAGATTAAAGCCGAGCACAACCAGGGCAATGGCAATGCCCGGAAAGGCCACAGTCCAAGGAGCCCTGCCGCCATAGAATTGCGCCTCCCGCAGCATCCTTCCCCAGCTCGGCTCAGGAGGCTGGACACCCAGCCCCAGATAGCTCAGAGACGCTTCCGCCAGCAGAGCGCCGGCAAAACTGGCCGATGCCTGGACAAGAATCATCCTTAGACTATTGGGCAAAATATGCCTGGCCATGATCCGCCAATCGGAAGCGCCTAGGGCTTGGGCTGCCAGGACATATTCAAACTTGCTCTGCTGCAAAAAGCTTGCCCTGGTAATTTTCATGAATACCGGGATGTTGGCAATGGCTATGGCTGCCAAAACTGTAGCCTTGCCCGGACCGACAATCGTTACGGCCAAAAGTGCCAGCAGAATGCTGGGGAAGGCGAGGAAGGCTTCTGCCAACCGCATCAGTAGCTCATCCCATCTTTTGCCGTAATATCCCGCAAATCCTCCCAGAGTCCCTCCGATCGCCATACCGATCCCGACAGCTGCGGCGCTTATAGCCAGTGAAGTCTGCCCACCGGCCATGACTCTGCTGAACAAATCACGGCCGTACTGGTCAGTACCGAACCAATTGCTTGATGAAGGTGGTTGAAAACGAACATCCAAATCCATAACCACCGGATCAAACGGCGTGCAAAACAGGCTGATGATTGTGGGAACGGCCACAATAGCTATAAAAAAAACACCAGTCCATAGTGGTAGATTCCGTTGGCGCACAGCACCCCTCCCCCTCTCCCTTACTCGTAACGAAGCCTTGGATCGAGGCCCATGAGCACCAAATCAATACCAAAATTAACGAGCAAGATCAGTGCCGCTGATGTGACAACCAAGCCTTGAACCAGCGGCAAATCCCTCTGCAGGGCCGCTGCCAAAAGCAGCTGACCGAGCCCGGGCAGGCTGAAAACCTGTTCAATCACGATTGTCCCGCCCAACAGTTGGGTCAGGTGGACGCCGGCCACTGACGCAATACTGACGGCAGCATTTTTCAGGGCATGCTTGTACAACACCATTTGCCGCGGCAAGCCCTTGCTGCGGGCTGTGCGGATATAATCCTGGCTGAGCGCATCAAGCATGCTGCCTCGGACGATCCTGGTCAAAACAGCTGCCCGGGGAACAGCCAATGCCAAAGCCGGCAGAATCAGGCTATAACCAGACGTAAACCCGGCTGGAGGCAGCCAACCGAGTCTAAGGGCAAAGAGATTGATCAACAACAGCCCAAGCCAAAAGGAAGGCAGGGCCATGCCCAATTGACTCAAGAGCAAACTTGCTGTCTCCAAAAACGAACCCTGTCTCACAGCACAGCCGATGCCGAGAGGAATGCTGATCAACAAGGCCAGCCCCACTGCAGATACAGCCAACAACAGCGTAACCGGCAATGCGTTCCTGATCAGAGGTGCGATCTCCACGCTGTAGCGGATGGAGCGGCCCATATCGCCGCTTAACATGCCCCGCAGCCATCTGACAAAGCGGGCCAGGACATGCCGATCCAGTCCCAGTTCCTGCCGCAGGGACTCCAACCGCTCCGGATCGCCTTCAGTACCCAGAATCAACATCGCCGGATCACTGGGTAAAACGTTTACACCAAAAAAGGTGACTGTGCTGACCAACAGCAGCGTGATCGCGAAACTGACTATCTTCTCGGTAACATATCTCATTAACCATCATCCCCACTGCTTGCCTATTTGTACAATGCTGCCGCATCAATCACATATATGGGGTAACTCTGCCATCCCTTGATTTCAGCGTTGAGCACATTAAGCTGCAGGGGATCCATGATAAAAACCGCTGCCACTTCTCTGGCCAAAATCTCCTGAGCCTGATCATAGATTGACTTCCGCTCTGGGCCGGAAGCACTAATTCCTTCGTTGATCAACCTGTCGAATTCAGCGCTGTTGAAATTGGTGAAGTTGCGCGAGTTGGTGCTGACATAACGACTCAAAATCGTATGGGGATCCAGTTTGCCGGTCAAACCAACAATCGAAAGGTCATAATCTCGCTGGGTATACACCTTTTCCAACCAGGTGCCCCATTCCACGATTTCAATCCTGACATTGACGCCAACCCGCCGCAGTTGATCGGCGATAATTTCACCGGTTTGAACATGCAACGGATAGGGTGCCGGCAAGGTCATGGTCAGCTCCAGATTGGCATAGCCTGCGTCATTAAGCAGCGCCTGCGCCCGTGCGGGATCGTAAGGAAGCAGATTCTCAAGCCCTGCATTGTAGAACTCAGGCATCGCCGGGCTTAACCCAGAGTAAAGTTTCTCTCCCTGCCCCCAGGCTGCACCAACGATAATCTGGTCACGATTAACCGCCATGGCTATTGCCTGCCTTACCTTAAGATCACTCAAGGCCGGCCGGGCGTTGTTTATCGCCAGCAGCTGCACCAGATTCATTGGGTCCGCATGGACCGCCAGATTCGGGGTGTTTTCCACCTGGTGCAAGAAACTCGCCTCCAAACGGGGAATCAAGTCAATATTGCCGGTTTTCAAACTGATAACTGCACTGTTGTAATCAGGCATGATCCGGAAATAGACATCTCTGAAAAAAGGCTGCTGCCCGGACCAATGCCGGTCAAAACGAGTCAGCTTGATATACTGATTGGGCCGCCATTCTTCCAGTTTGTAAGGGCCTGTGCCAATCGGGCGGTTATCCAAACCGGCTGCGTCTTTGGGATAAACTGCCGCCGCCAATTCCGTCAGTTCATACAAAAGCGGCGCATAGGGCTCCTTTAGTGTGATTACTACCTGATTGCCCTCTTGGGCGTGTACAGAAGCTATCGCCTGGTAGTTACCGGCCCTTTGGCTGATCTGGGGATCACGGGCACGGTCAAGGGCATTGACCACATCATCTGCCGTAACCTGGGTCCCGTTGTGGAAGTAAGCCTCTCGCAGATAAAAAGTATAGACTGTCTGGCTCGAATCAATCTCCCAATGGCTGGCCAAAGCACCGGTAAGCTGCCCATCGGGAGTGCTTTTGACCAAACCTTCATAGATATTGAAAGCGATCTCGGCAGTTGCAGCTGCTACTGAACGGGTCGGGTCAAAGCTGTCGGGATCAGTAGGCACTGCTATATTTATTGTTTCCTCTTTGGCCGCCGCCAAAATGGTGCCGCCAACCAACATCAACATAAGCAGGCTGATTTCAAAAACTCTTTTCCATACAGTTTTGGATCGCATTTTTTACTCCTTTCTTGCCCTCAATCCTGATTCTAATACATCGAGCACTTGATCGATAAACTGCAGGTGCTGTTGTTGATCGGTCTGTGATAGTTCGAGAAAATTCTCGATGAGTTCTTTGCCAACCGAATGATAGACAAAGAATGCCGCATCTTTGTTGATACCGCTGTTTGCCTGGCCCGTGCGGATGGCAGCCTCAAGCATGCCGATAAACTCATTGGCCTTCAATTCCCGGCTGGACTTTATCTCCTCTTCAAATTCTGCGCAGTAATCCCAGTAGTGCGTGATAATCCTGTGATACAGCGGATACTCTTTGGCAAACAAGTAAGAACGGCGGTAATACCGCTTCAGCGTGGCAAAGAAGTCACTATCGTCCTCGAATACTCCTTTAAGGTATTGCCTCTTTTCGGCATAGACCATATTCAGTATGTAGAGATACAACTCGCGCTTGTTCTCAAAATACTGGTACATACTGCCCTTGGCAATCCCCGCTTGAGCCACGATTTTGGTCAGTGATGCCTGATCATAGGGAGACCTGGCAAACTCGGCAACCGCAGCAGTGATGATCGCCTCTTGTTTGGCTCTGGGTAGATTGCGAAAAGTTGCTGTTGGCAAGAGCATCATCTCCTTATGTGACCACCCAGTCACATGTCTGGCAATAGTATACCCCTGTTGCCTGAATAAAGCAAGGGAGTGCAAGAAATTTTACTAAAAAATAACCAATCCAACAACCCCCGCCATAACAATCACCTTGATCGGATCAAATTTGTATTTGGCCACCAAAAAGAAAGCGGCGGCAGCTATGATCATGCTTGCAAGATCAAAGGCAGGCGCTGCCCCATTTTCGGCCTGCACCGGGATCAGCACTGCGTCAATGATAAACCAGGCAGCAGACAAAATCAATCCGGCAACCACCGGCCTTATCCCGGCAAACATGCTGTTGACCAATGGATGGTCCCGGTATTTCGCCAAAACCCTCGATAATATGACGACGATCAGCAAAGACGGCAGGACGATCGCCGTGGTAGCAGCTACCGATCCCAACACGCCCCCAGTGCGGTAGCCTATGAAAGTGGCAGCATTTATGGCAATCGGCCCGGGGGTCATTTCCGCGATCGCAATAATGTCAATGAACTCCTGGCTGGTAATCCAGTTGTTGGCTTCAATTTCATGCTGCATCAAAGGCAGCATGGCATAGCCGCCGCCAATCGTGAAAAGCCCAATCCGGAAAAACTTGATCAGAAGTTCCAAATAGATCACTGCTGCTCATCTCCAGGTATTTTAGAATTGCCCCGGCGGGGCAGGTAGTAAAGTACAATTCCAACAAGCGCCCCCGAGACGATCACCCACATTGCATGAATGCCCGTAAAGAGGTTGATCACCAAAGAAAGAAACGCCAATACAACTGCACCGATGCTGCGGCAGTTTGCGCCGGTGATTCTCACCGCTGCGGCAGCTACCAAGCCCACAACCGCTGCCCTAATCCCGGTAAAGGCCGAAACAATTAATCTGTTTTCCATGAATGAAGCAAAAAAGGCCGCAATCACGAGTATGATCAGCAGTGAAGGCAAAACCACACCTGCCGCCGCTGCAATTGCTCCCATGACACCAGCCAGGCGGTATCCGAGGAAGATTGCTGAATTGATGGCTATCGCCCCGGGCAGTGACTGCGACAAAGCGAAGATATCCATAATCTCATCATCACTGGCCCAGGATCGGCGATCAATGACTTCTTTTTCAATCATGGGCAGCATGGCATAGCCGCCGCCAAAAGTGAAGAGACCGACTTTAAACCATGATTCGAACAACTGTAGGTACAGCTTCCAGTTCATATCCTCACCCCGCAGCAAAACAAAAACTAGTCTGGAATGACTAGTACCGTCAGTTTGTTACCTACTTCTCGCCCAACAGGCCATTTCCTGCTTTTAACGCACACATCTGTGCAGTCCACAAACACATCATGCGGCTACGATATAACAGCCAAGCCTTGGTTGATCATTGCATCGCAAGCCCGCTCCAATTTCTCCAGCTTACAGGCGGCCTGCCTGGGGTCACCGGCCACGGTCGAGATATACAGTTTCATTTTTGGTTCTGTGCCGCTTGGGCGCAGTGTAACCACATCTCCTTCCGTGGTTTCCCACTGAATAACGTTTTCACGGGGAAAGTTCAGCTTGTAGGTTTGGTTCTCCTCCAAGTCAACATGGGTCCCATTGAGATAATCTTTGATCGATTTTACCGGACAACCGGCAATTTCTGTTATTTTTGCCTGACGCAAGTAATCGATGAACTGCTGTGCTTGTTCCACTTCGGTTTGATTGCCAAAATGATAGGACTGCAAAGTTTCCTGATGATACCCATACTCCCCCATCAGTTGATCAAGGTGATCCTGAAGGGTCAAACCAAGTTTTCGATAATATGCCGCTGCCTGAGCAACCAGCAGTGCACCCATAACTCCATCCTTATCCATGGCAAAACTGCCGGCCAGATACCCGCAGCTCTCTTCAAACCCGAACAGGAACTGCTCGCCTTGGCTCACCAATTCCTTGATAGTGCTGCCAATATATTTAAAGCCCGTCAGCGTATCCACAACCTTTGCGCCATACTTCCTGGCAATGGGATAGATCATGTTGGTTGTAACGATGGTTTTGACAATGACTTGGTTGCGGCATTGTCCCGGAGGCAGCCGTGTAAGCAGGAAATCCGCCAACAACACTCCGACTTGGTTGCCGGTGAGCAGCACATAGTGATCGTGCTGCAAGACCGCCACCCCAACCCGATCACAGTCGGGATCAGTAGCGATAATCAAGTCTGCCCCATGTTTCGACCCGTAGTCAAATGCCAGCCGAAACGCATCCGGTTCCTCCGGGTTCGGTATCATAACCGTAGGAAACTCACCATCAATCTCCATCTGTTCGGTGACCAGATACACATGATGGAACCCAGCCTGGCTTAGAGCCCGCGGTACAAATTGTGCTCCGGCACCGTGCAGGGGCGTATAGACAATCCGCAAGCCCATGTCATAATCATTGCTGGGAGGAGCCAGCCTGGCAAGTTTTTGAAAATACGCTTCGCATACCTCGGCGTCAATCCAATGCCACAATGGGCTCGAATGGAAGCTGTGATCAACTTTGACATCAGCCAGCGTCAAGCCTGCCATCAAGCGGCTGACCTCAGCGGCAGCCTTTGGATGCAGTTGAATTCCATCGCTGCCGTAGGCTTTGTATCCGTTATACTCTTTCGGGTTGTGGCTGGCGGTAATCATGATGCCGCCTCCCGCCCGGCAGTGTCTGACAGCAAATGACAAAAGCGGTGTCGGTGTGATACGGCGAAACACATAGACGGGAATCTTGTTGCCTGTTAAAACGGCGGCTGCAGTCTCAACAAACTCACGGGATCGGTTCCGGGAATCATAGGCCAAGACAACACCGGCCTCGCTTTGCCCGTGATTGATCAAAAACTGAGCAAATGCTTGGGTAGCCAGCTGTACTGTATAAACATTCATCCGGTTGGTACCGGCGCCCATAATCCCCCGTAAGCCGCCTGTGCCAAACTCCAGCTGCTGAGAAAAGCGATCGTAGATCTCTTGAGCGCACCCCTCAATCCCAGATAACTCTTGCTTGGTTTTGGAATCTATGCGCTCATCGTTCAACCACGCGTAGTAAGCCAGTTTGGCATCCATCTCCGGCCGTCCTTTCTCTTGGCTGCAGTAAGTGCTGCATATCCTGGAATGATCTTTGTAGACTAGTATTTCCAGCCGCCGATGTTCTTACCAAATTTTCAGGATAGGCCATCAGGGACTGCCCTGCCAAAAAATCCCATTTCCTTCAACCAAGGCTTCATAGGCATGCTTTGTACACTTTTGGTACTGGCCGCTGCGATCCAACACATAACCGCGGCCGCAGGTGGTAACGATTTCGCCTACCCCTAACCGATCGAGGGTGTGCTGCAGCTGCAGCAGCATTTTCACCGCCCCTAACCGGGGTGCGCTGCGCCCGTCTGTGACAGCATGGAGGTACACCGATTCCACTCCCCACTGCTTTAACACTTCAAGCAGCTTGACAGCTTCATCAGTACTCCCGTGGGAACTTCCCGGAGACAATAGAAACAGGATATGGACAGCCTGGCCTGATATCAAGGTTCTGATCCTGCGATAAAACGCCTGGTTCTGTTTGAGGTTTTCCGGTGTAATTCTGGCGGGAATGCGCACTTCATCCTGCATCACCACCCGCCCCGCACCAAGGGTGAGATGCCCCGCTTCAGAATTACCGCTGGAGTGAGGTGCCAAACCGACATATGTACCCGATGCTTCTAATGCGGCATGGGGGTAGTTGGCAAACAGGCAGTCAAGATTAGGCGTTTTTGCGGCACTAATTGGATTGATTTCCGGGTCCTCCACTCCAATTCCAAACCCATCCAGGATCAGCAAAATGACCCCTCTGGCTGCAGTAATATATGGCCTGAACAATGACCTCCCCGTCATCACACTTGGTGGTCTGATCCCCAGCAAGTGCAGAATCGTGGGCGCAACATCCGCCAAAGAGCCTATTTCCGCCAACGTCTCTATGCTGCCAACTGCCTGAGGATCAAACAGTATTAACGGCACGTATGCTTGAGTATGGCCCAGGCTCCAACTACCATCGGGCAAATATGCCTGCTCCAAAAGTCCGTGATCGGCAGTGATGATCAAACAGTAGCCGTATTCCTTACAAAACCCGGTAATGGTGCCAACGGCAGAGTCTATGGTTTCCACACAGCTAACCTGAGCCTGAAAGTCGGGAAAATGCCCGAAGACATCGCCGGCGGCAAAATTCGCCAGAGCAAATCGATAGCCTTGTGTACAATGAGACTGAACAAGTGTGTCGGCAATCTGCACAGTCCGCATCTGGGGATGATGCTGCAGCCCGGTTTTAACGCTGGGTATGCAGATCCAGTCTTCGCCTGGATATGGCTGTTCCCTTCTTCCGTTGAAATAATAGGTTACATGAGCCATTTTTTCTGACTCGGCAATCCGCAGCTGCTTTAGCCCCTGACGGGCCAAAGCCTCTCCGAGAGGCTCTGGAGGTTTCAGCACGGGAAACAATGCAGGGTGCTTCGCAAATCTACTGTGATACTCAATCATGGGAAAGAAAGCCAAGTCTGCCAGATATTTACGGCGAAAATGAGCAAAATCCGGATCTACAAAGGCTTCCGTAAGCTGGATTTCCCGCTCGCCTCTGCGGCAGGCAAAAATCAACACATCACCGTTTTTGACCCTGCCCACCGGGATCCCGGCGTTGGAGCACTTGATCATGGCCGGCAGCCAATAATCGTCCAACCCCGTTTCATAGTGATGTTGGATTAAAGTCAAGAGAGACGTGAGCATGGCCCCACCCCACAAACCTACCGCAGGTTTTTGTCACATATACCATTATGCGCCTTGATTGTACATATGTGCATTGTTCGCATACCTCTTGCAATAAAAAACCCAGCCGCAGTGATTGACTGCGGCTGGGTTCGGTTCTGTTCAGCGGTTAAAGGCGGACAACATTGGCAGCTTGGGGGCCGCGCTTGCCGTCCACAATCTCGAACTCCACTTGCTGGCCTTCTTCCAGAGTGCGGAATCCATCGCCTTGAATGGCGGTGAAATGGACAAATACATCCTCACCGTTTTCCTGTTCGATGAAACCGAAGCCCTTTTCCGCATTGAACCATTTTACTTTACCTACCATAAACCTTTATGGCCTCCTTAAAAATATACTCATTAAAAGTGGAAGCTGCAAGCATCGTTTCCAGCCGAAGAGGCCATAGCACGTGTACAAACTTCCCTACCTTTTAACGCAGTCTTAGCATACCACAGTTCGTGGTTGAATACAAGCATAACACCAATTAATTCTCATTGAGGTCCCTATGCCTGACCTGGTTGTTGAACCCATCCTTGGTAAGCCTGGCGCCAAGTTCGCAGCTGATGGCCACCGAACGGTGTTTCCCACCTGTACATCCAATCCCAATCGTCAACCTGGCCTTTCCCTCACTGCTGTACGCCGGCAGTAGCTTGACGATCAACCGGTAAAACTCGTCAAGAAAGTACTGGGTTTGCGGCCACCTCAATACATATTCGGCAACTTCCGGTTCCAATCCACTGAAATCCTTGAGATGGTCAATATAGAAAGGGTTGGGCAAAAACCGCACATCAAAAATAATGTCCGCATCATTGGGAACACCATATTTATAACCAAAGGAAAGGATATCGATGCTTAATAACAACTGCGAACTGTCTCCACCAAGGAGAGCCTGGTTCAAATAAGCTTTCAACTCAGCGGGCTTAATAGTCGAAGTATCGACAATTACATGTGCCAATTCTCTAATATTGGCCAACAGCTTCCGTTCATAGGCAATACTGTCGTAAAGGCTGCCCTGATCAGCCAGTGGATGCCTGCGCCTGGTTTCACTGAATCTGCGGACCAGGACATCATCCTCACATTCCAGAAAAACTATGGTGTAATCCACCTGATGCTCATCCAGCCACTTGATCACACCAGTCAGGTCTGCGAAAAGCCCTTTTCCCCGCACATCCATGGCAACGGCAAGAGGCCTGGTTTCTTCCGTTTTTTGATGAATCTGCAGAAGCTGGGGCAGCAGCGAAGGCGGAAGATTGTCAATACAGAAATAGTCCAAGTCCTCCAATGCTTTCATGGCCTGGGTTTTGCCGGCACCAGACAAGCCTGTTACTATGGCAATTTTAATGTTTGCACCAATACTCAAGGCTGCCACCTCTTTACAGATTCCTTATTGAATGATCCTGCCCGCCAAAAAGTCATTCCATACTGTTTCAAACCATCCTGATTCCCGGGGGATTGGTTTGACCGGATCCCAGCTGAAACTGCAGCTGAACCCCTGCAGCCGCACCCGTTGAATGTGCTTGTGAAAATAGGGATCTGTGGTTAATGAAAACCGGAACTGTTCAGGCAGCTGCGGCAAAGGCAGCTCGCCCTCGGAATCATATATCAAGTATGAACCGCGGCTTTTTCCGCCCTTTTCAATGTAATCTTTAATCGCCGAAAGATAGACATACTGAGAAAGCAACAAATCGTAATTCTGGAAACAAAGCCTCAGTTCATACGGGGAACCGATTCTGGTATCTTCAACCAGGCTTCTTAATTGGGTCAAGGCGGCCTCTGCAGCAGTCTTGGCCTGTTCCAATGACCGGATATGTGCCCCTGATCTGGTCATGCGATCCTGGATTTGACTCCTTATTTCGGAAACATTGCTTCTATCCCCAAGCTTTGCCAAAAACTTCCTTCCCAACTCCATCTTCGCCATAATCTGGGGTTTGGCTTCGGCCAGAAACTGGCTCCGGGCCATGGGCTCTTCCCGGTAACGGGCTGCGATATATTGGGCTGCCCTGGTACTGCCTACCTGCCCGGAGTTGAGAGCGCTGCCGCCGGGACGGTACACACCGTGTGTACCGTTAACCTCGCCCACAGGAAAGAAATGCTGCAAATTGCTTTCCCACCAAATATTCCCTTCCAAGCCCCCATTATTGTGCTGGGCACACACGGCAATCTCCAGCATCTCCTGACTGAGATCAATGCCATTGTCACAATAGAGATCAATGGCCGGCTGATTCATGTGAGCCAGGCGGTCGATCGGCCGCCCGAACAAGGCCTGTGAGTTCTTAAGGTACGTGTATGCTTCTTCACCAAGCAGTGAGAAATCCAATTCCCCGCTTGATGAACCCCATGATGGGTTACGGCGAAAATCCAGAAATGCACGGCGCCCCTTGACGACAGTCTCATAATAAACGAGTATGTCAATCAAGGATGAGCCGTAATCAGCCACCTTGAGGGGATCAAACGGCCATTGATAACCTTTAAAAAAGACTGCATCCAGCATTTTTCCTGGATCCGGAAAATAATCCGCCAGAAATTCTCTAGGTTCACTGCCGTCAGGGGCTGTTGAAACATATCTCGGCAGTACCTGCTGATAGGTGCCTGACAAATTCCACCGAAATGCGATCGAAGCAATCCCAAACTGGCTTTCCGTAAGGTTTTTGCCTTTAACCCCCGCTTCAAAGGCTATGCCTGTGGCCCCCGTCTGGCTGGGTGGATATACGGAAGTCCCGTACATGCCCGCTGGGCCGCCGGTAGCGTAGACCACATTCGCAGCGTTGAACAGCACATACGGATCGGACTGAGTTGGATCCACATCAAGTGCCAGGGCAATCACGCCGATAGCCCGGCTCCCCGCTGCATCGGTGAGAATACCGATTACCTGGTGGCGGTCATAGACCGGAATCCCTTTCGCCCTGATTTGCTGCTCCAGCTTCTCCGTCATGTACTTGGAGGTTAAGGGGCCTGCAGAAGTTGCCCGCTGCCTGGGATCATGGTCCGTTTTATAGCCCACATACTCGCCGAACGGATTATGGGGAAAAGGCACACCAATATCCACAAGGTGGTAAAAGGCCTGGGCAGACAAGGCCGCTTCCACCAGAGCGATATCTCCGTCCATGGCTCCCCCGTCAGACAAAGTCCTGGCCATATCGTAAACCGAATCGGGCTCGGCGCCGGAAAGAGTCAGCTTGTAATAGGTTTGTTTATCAGACCCGGTATTGCGCGATGTTCCCATGTTCATACCTTCAGTAACGATGACAACGTCCTTTTGCCCATAGTTGACAAGGCGATCCGCCGCATTCAGCGCTGCTACTCCACTGCCCACCACGACGGTGTTACAGGAAATAACCGGTAAATGCTGGATATTCATTGTTTATCCTCTCCAATCGGCCTGTTTTCGCTGCAGTCACCCATTTGCTGTTTACTTGGCCAGCCTGCTGCAGCCAGACATCCCGCTGCGCCCAAAAGCGCCACACTTAGGTATCCCATCTGCATGCCGAACTGATCGCTGATCCAGCCGGCAAAAACCGGCCCGGCTGTCATGCCGATGCCGTATAGGGCTTGAAAGAAACCCATGGCTGTACTCCGTTTGTCCGGAGTCACACACTTGATGCTCAGGCTCAACAATACAGGGTAAATCAACCCACGCCCCAACCCATTCACTGCCTGAGTAAGATACAAAACCGGTATGCTGGATGTGTACGGAACACTTCCTGAAGCCAGCATCATCATTACAAATGAAAGAACCAGCGCCCGGCGTTCCCCGATTCTGGCCGCTACAGAATTACTTGCCCGTGATGCCACAGCAATCGCCAACGCGGATACGAGCATCAAAAAAGTCAATTGCTGATCATTGGCTCCAACACTTACTGCATACGATTGGTTAAAACCGTAAATGGTCGCGAAGTTGATCGCTTGTACCAAAAGAGCCAAGGTACTGATCCATAACAGCTGCGGATTAAGGCCCACCTTAATCAAAGATCTCAAGTTCAGCGGCTGTGTACGGATTGCCGGTTCTTTAATCCGGGTGCTGAGGATAAGGCCAATCAGCCCCACACCGCCGCCAATGATAAACGGTGCCTGATACCCTAACGCGTCGGCAGCAACTCCCCCAAAAGCCGACGCTGCAAGTTGGCCCAACGATGTGTAAAACATAATCACTGCCATGGCCTTGCCCGATTGTTCCGCCGGATAGAAGCTGGCATACATTACCGTAAAGACTACCCATGCAGCAGCAGCCACTCCAGCCAATCCCCGAAACAGCAAAGCCAGCCACGGTGTATTGGCAATACCCAGCCCAATGCAGCTGATGGTGGAACAAGCCATCCCCAGAATAACGAAAATTCTGCGTTTGCCAATCCGATCAGAATAAATGCCAAGAGGAATTCGAATCAACATTTGCGTAAAGCCATAGGAACCGAGAATCAAGCCAACCATGCTTAACGATGCTCCCATGCTTTCCACGTATGGGGTGAGAATCGGCATGTAAACATACATGGCAAACCAATAGATCAAAATCACTACTATAAACAGGTTCGTCATCTTCCTCCCCCTGACTAGCACAATTATACCACAGAAAAAGGATTTATTGAGATCGATACCGAAGAAAATGGAAATTTGCGACATGTTCTATCGAGAGAATACGGAGGGGTACCATGTACAAGCAAGAAATTGATGCTGCAAAACAACACTTTGCAAGCATTCTCGAAGCTCAGCTCGGGCGGATCGAGCGCATGAAGCAAGATGAGGGCTTCATTGATTACCAGAACCTTGACAAGATCATCATTGGTATTGTCGGAGGAGACGGCATCGGGCCGTATATAGCAAACCAAGCCCATCGGATCCTGGCAGAGCTTTTGGCGGACAAAATCAAAGCCGGCAAAGTAGAACTGCGGACAATTGAGGGGCTGACCATTGAAAACCGCATTGCCCGGATGCAGGCAATTCCCGATGATGTCCTTGCTGAACTGCGCCAATGCCACGTGGTGTTGAAAGGCCCGACTACTACTCCTGATCAAAGCACTGGCATGCCTAATATTGAAAGTGCCAATGTATCAATGCGGCGTGAATTCGACCTCTTCGCCAATATCCGCCCTGTGCGGGTCGCGGAGTTGAATATAGACTGGATGTTTTTCCGGGAGAACACCGAAGGTGAATATGCCCTGGGCAGTCTTGGATTGAATGTCACCCCTGATTTGGCAGTCGATTTCAAAGTAACCACCACTCAGGGCTCACGGCGTATCATCCGCGCCGCATTCGAATATGCGAAGCTTCACGGCAGGAAAAGGGTTACCATCGTGACCAAGGCCAATGTAGTCAAAACCACAGACGGCAAGTTTTTGAGCATCGCCAAAGAGATTGCCAAAGAATACCCCGATATTACCTGCGATGATTGGTATATCGACATTATGACCGCAAAACTGATCGATCCCAGCCGCCGTTCGGAGTTCGAAGTTATGGTTATGCCAAACCTATATGGAGACATCCTAACCGATGAAGCGGCCCAGATTCAAGGCGGAGTGGGGACCGCAGGCAGTGCCAATATCGGCACGCAATACGCCATGTTTGAGGCTATCCACGGTTCTGCACCGCGGATGGTGGCGGAAGGCCGGGCTGTCTATGCCGATCCGAGCAGCCTGATAAAAGCCAGTGTCATGCTGCTGGAACATATTGGTGTTAACCTGGAAGCAGAAAGGCTGCAGATGGCTCTGGATATCTGCAGTCAGTTTGAGTGTAGAGTGAAGCTCACCGGCCGCAGTGACGGCGCCACCAATGAAGCATATACGGACTACATCCTGGAAACAGTCGCCCTGCCGGATCTGCGTGAACGGTACCAGCAGTTTCTTTCCAGGCTGCAGACAAAATAGCATTGTGAGATATCAGCAAAGCATAAGGAAAGGATCTCGGTTGACCGAGATCCTTTCGTTTAATCAGCTCTTAATCAACTACGCGGGGATCGACTGTAAGAATCTGCTCCACCTCTTCCGGATATTTGGCAATGAATATCAGTTCATCATCAGTCAACGGCTGCTGGTTATGGAGGGAAGCATATTGAACAAGGCGTAAAATGTCTCTCTCGTTCTCCAATACTACTCCCAATTGGTCATACACATGCTTGAGGCCCTTTATCCCGCCATATTCACCGGTAGTGATGATTCGTCCCAAAGGCCTGATCTCAAGCTCATCAATGCCCAGCTCATCTGGGGAATACAGTTCATAGTTTTTGCGGTTCTTCAGCATCCCGTCGGCATGAATCCCCGATTCATGGGCAAAGGCGTTGCGCCCTACACCAACTTGGTTTATGGGAATCGGCAGGCCAAACGACCTGGCAGCATAATTGCAGAGCTTCCAAGCTTTAGTCAAATCAATATTTTGATCGAGAACATCTTGGCCCTGCATCCCGCGGGATTTTCTCAAGGCAAGAATCACAGATACCAGATCAGCGTTGCCTGCCCTCTCACCCATGCCGTTAACCGTTGTATTGATATAAGCATCCACTCCGGCATCGAGAGCTCCCATGGCACCTTCCACCGAGTTTGCCACAGCGTAACCAAGATCGTTATGACAGTGCAGCTCAATAGGCATTAGCACTGCTTCGGCAATACGCTTAACGCTGTCGTAGATCGACACAGTCCGGTCATACCCAAGGGTGTCACAATATCTGAACCGATCCGCACCGTGTTCTTTGGCTGCCATGGCAAATCTAATCAGATAGTCCTCATCATAGCGTTTGTCATGTGTATATGGTTCAGTCCTGGAAGCATCTTCCGCATTGACTCCAATCGATTGGATCCCTGCTTCCTTGGCACAAGCCACTGCCTCTGTCATCATCTTGAGAATGTCTTCGCGGTTCAAACGCCCCCCAAATTTGCCCTCGGTCATAATCTGTGATGTGGAAATAGACAGGTTGAGAATGCGGATGCCCGTGTATTTGACGGCCCGCTGCACGTCTTCAACTGTAGCCCGTACCCAGCCCTGCAGTCTCATGCTGCCCATGGCGCCTTTTTCCGCCAGCCTCAAGTTGGCATTGATATAGTTCCATTCATGCTGCAGAGCCGGGAAGCCGATCTCGCTTTGGTAAACCCCCATCTCACTCAAATATACGTTGAGCATTGTCTTTTGCAGCTTAGAAAGGCCGATAAACGCAGTTTGGACTCCATCACGGTTAGTAACATCGATAATAAAAATCTTGTTCTTACGAGCCATGCCCACTCCTCCATTAATATCAATATGGATGATCAAAACCCCTCAAGCTGCACTACAGGGGATTGGTCACAGTATGGTAATATTAATATTAAATTGTAGCACAGACACGTTGAATTGTCAAAAACAGGGTGATTGGCACGATCCCCATCCTACCTCCGAAGGAAAATGAACCGAAACCAAGAAATTTGCGACTATATGGGTGAAAGGGTTGAGGATGATGAGCTTTGACGAAGTGTACGCCAGATATGCGGATTGTGTCTACAGCTTCCTCAGATTCAAACTTAACGACGAATACCTAATCGAAGAGATCATGCAAGAGACCTTCTTGGCCGTATACCGCAGTTTGGATAAGTGTAAGAATGTCCAATCTGCCAAAGCATGGATCCTTACCATTGCCCATCACAAGCTGGTGGACCACCTTCGCCGAGCCAAACACAAGGAAGTGGCACTTGACCAGAATATCCGCGTTGAAGAGTCCCCTTCAGATTTGACTATCAAGGAGATTCTCAGCCAGTTGGATGCTGTCTCGGCCACAATCATCTACGGCCTCTATGTTGAGCAGTTTACCTGCGAAGAACTCGCCGGCATACTGGGAATACCTGTGGGGACTGTCAAGAGCAAAGCCTATACAGCCCGGGCCAGGCTGCGCAGCTGGTTAAAGGGGGTTGAACAATGAGAGAGGATTATGATCATGAACTTGCCTTGGCCTACATCCAAGGCCGGTTGACACAAGAAGAGAAACGGGAAGTATTTCACCTGCTAATGGAAGATCCGGGTTTCCGTGAACTAATGCAGCTTGAACTAAGACTGGCAAAAATGCTTACAGCTGTGAAGGCATCCCCACCCCAAACGGTGGCAGCCCGTGTCTACTTCAATGTAACGGCGTCAAAATCTGAGGCATTCACCACCGATCTCACAAAGGCAATCCTCGCCCCTATCTTTAAGGTCAGCTTACCAAAGCTGGTCAGCTTGTGTCAAAAACTCAGATAACCAAAGGAGTGTGTGTTTATGAATGACAACAAAATCCCTACAAACGAAATTGGTGAAATGCTGGATCTAGTTTCCGAAAAAGTCCCTGGTTTAATCAGAGATGTCATGGCTGCCTTTTACTCTGAGGAAGCAGCTGCAAACCTGGGCAAAGCAGTTGGCGCATTCTACAAACAGTTAGTCGAGTCGGGGTTCAAGCCGGAAGATGCAATGGCGATGGCCAAGGACTATCTCAACAGCCTCAGGTCCATGATGGACGATATCAAAGTGAAAAACGGTTAGTCAAAAACATGCTCGCAACACTCGGGTTAGTTCTTAAGACTATCATGCGGGCTGGTGTAAAAGGCGCCGTACTCGTACCAAGGCTGCTTTACCAAAAATCAAAAGCAGCAAGAGTTTTTGAAGCCCAACTGCGCCAGCAAGAAATCCCGGAAAGCACAATCAGGGAGTTGACCAAATGCTATCGCAGCCTGGTGAGTTTTCAGCACAACAACTCCTCTTGTAAGTAAAAAAGAACAGGGGCCGTTTCTGCACTCTGGCACAGAATCGCCCCCTGTCCAACCTTCTTGTCTAAAGAGGATATGCCATTGTGGTCATCAGGCCGATTTCAGGTTGGGTGGTGTCCAACCGGCTGTATTGGACAATGATCGGTTGATCGCTTTCGACCATTGCCGCGTAAGGCACACCCTGCGGGATCCTTTGGCCTGCCTCATTTTTTATCTGATCGAGGCGAATATGGTTGGTGCGTTCAGCTTTACACTCAGCGGTAAACCCTCGCAGTGGTTCTGTATCAGAAAAGTAAAAAGTCAGTTTGATTTTGGCATCGTTTGGGCCTGGGTTAAGCACACAGATCGCTTCATGGCTTACATAATGTTTACCACTGGTAATCTCAGGCCAATAGCAGTCCGGTATGAACCATACCCTGGAACCGGTTTGACAATTGCCTCCCATCACATTCCCTCCATGTCCATTTGATTTATTTCTTGCCAAAGAACAATTCCACCAAACCGGAGACCTTGCCGGGAGCACCCGGCATCGGCAAGTGCCGCGTTTTCATGGTCCGCTCCAGGTTTTCCACATCTTCCCTGGATAACAAGTCTACTCCACCCAGCAGCTTAGCCACGAGAAGCGATTTGGCCGCAGCCTCCATCATTTCAAAGAAATCTAAAGCCCTCTCCACACAGTCTGTGCTGACGACCAAGGCACCGTGGTTCTTCATAAGAAATGCATTAGCATAATCCAGCTTGTCGTCAAAAGCTTGGGCCAGAGCTTCTGTCAGCGGCTCCTCATACTCCACCGTCAGCATGGGCCCAACTTCAATGATAGGTTCCGGCAATGTGGGCAATGCCAATAAATCTGTGCTGGCAATGGCAAAGCCGGTCATAACCGGTGGGTGGGCATGGACAATCCCTTTCACGTCAGGGCGGCGTGCAAAAATCCGTAGATGGAATGGGGTTTCGCCTGTCGGTTTTCGCCCCTCTTTGGCATAGAGCACACTGCCTTCCATATTGATAATACAAATGTCGTCAAATCTTATTTTACGTTTGGCAACCTTTGTAGGTGTAATCAAAACAACATTCTCGGCCACCCGGTACGATAGATTGCCTCCGTGGGAGGTAACGTAGCCCAGTTCCGCCACACGGACACAGGCATCTACCAGTTCTTGGATTTGCGCTTGGAACTGCTGTTGTAACTTATGCACTGATCCTGCTCCTCCTATTCATTCTCAACGTTTATTCGAACTGCGCTAATCCACTAGGAAAACGACAGCATAATGGGCAAAAAAGTCGTAATTCTTGATGAGGTCAATAATCCGTTCAGCCGAATCCTGATCTACGACAACTCCAGTCCTGGGCTGACCTTTGACGGCTTTAGCCTTGACAACCAAGGGAGAGGAATAAGACAGTATGCCGGGTATTGAAACCCGCTGCATCAATTCTTCGGACAGCTGAGTCCCATAAAGGATAACCCCAGTATCCTGTACATAATCATAGGGTGCCGCAACGCCGCCGTAAATCATCTCACCCGCCTCAGACCAAATGCGAGGGCTCATCCCCCGTTCCAATCCAAGGCCGCGGGCATCGACAATCAAGCCTGTATAGACTTGCTCATTAAAAATCATGCTGGCCAGTTCAGTGTTCCGGTCAGGATCAAATCGATTGAGTCTGGCAAAGGATATTAACCTCTGTTTGGGATCGGTTTCACCATCAATGACTACTTCAGCCCGGACAAACCCCTTTGGAGCCTCAAAGACGACATTCATTTCGGTGATGTCGTTGAAGGCCAACCCCCTGTACAAACGGGTCAGTTTCAAAAGTAGGCCTTGTTCGTCATAAGTGTAAATAGATAGGGACAGCGGATCTTTATCAATTTGATTCAGGAAACTGAATTTCAATTCATAGACGGCATCACTTTCCAACAGGAACTGCAAGGAAGGTTCGGCCAAAACCCGGCCGGTGATGCAAAGTATGATCAGAAAACAGATGATCCCGAGCCGACTCGCTTTTGCCACCATAATCACCTCGATATTCGTTCTATCAATTCCAAAAAAGCTCCCAAGCCGCTTAATTCAATTTTTCTGCGTTTGCCAGCCTTTTCCTGCTGCATTTCATTCACAATTCTGATTGCTGTCCAAAAGCCAATGTTGGATCTGGGCAAGTTGGTACTCAAATTCCGCATCAACCAAATCCAAAAACGCGGCTGCTTCACCTTCCCAAGCCCTAAGCAGTTCAATGAAAGAGAGCAGTCCTTTTTCGTACTGTTCTGCAGCGATCTCTTTCTGGCGGGCTGCCAGTTCCCGGGCTTGGACAGCTGTTTTGAGATTGCTGCTTGCTGCCGACAAATGCAGTTGTCGATATATATGTTCGCAAATTGTCTCCAATTCTGCCCGTTCTACTGCCAAAGCAGTCTGAGACAGTTTTGCGTCGGCAGCATCAACCTGGTTTTCCCGATAAGCCTGATCAAAAAGGGGAATTTGCACTGCCCACTCCACGGACCAATCCGAATCTGAATTGAGATTGATGCTCAACCTGCCCTGCGCTCCTAATTCCGTTTGAAGTTGTCTTGCATGCATTTCTGCAAGGCCATAGTCCAATTTGGCCATCGCAATGCCTGCTGCCGGCTGCGGCACTAACACAAACTCCAAGTCCTTCGGATCAAATTGTGCCGGTTCATGTAACAAATCCGCTTCAGATGCCATTCCGTAAACCATGACAGCCAGGCTTCGTTCTGCCGCAAGTTGTTCTCTCAACACGTCAATAGAGTTGATTTGCATCTGATACTGCAATTCCACACAGGCAAGATCAATCTCATGGGCAATGCCCGTATGGCAAGCCTCAGCCAAGATCTCCAGTTGTGAATCAAGCCAGGTGATCATGGCCTGACGTACGTTAACCGCTTCCTTAAGCCGCCATATGTTGAGAAAACACTTGGCTGCCGCCAAAAAGACTTCTTCCCGCAGTACTTGGCTGGCAATCAGTTCCTTCTGATAACTGTATTCGCAAGCGGCAACCTGCTGCTGCCGGGGGGACATTTCTCTGGGCATAGACACGGGAAGCGCCAGTTGAATCTGCATAGCCTTGCCGCGGAAATCATAACTGATGCTGTATTCAGAACCGAAACGGCCTCTACCTTCGAAACTTGCCCGTGCCGCCCAATTGCTCCCAGCCGGATGCCAAGAATTGAGTTTTGAGTACCCTAACTGCATGTTCAGCGCCGGGCTTGACATCTTGGCGGCATCAAGGTTTGCCTGTAATTCCATGAGGGCAAACTCATGTTCGATCAGTTCAGAGTGGGATGCCAATGCGTCCTCAAGAAACCGAGCCAAGGTGACCGGTTCGTTCGCAGCTGTGGAAGATGCGGCCGTAAAAAATGCTAGAATCAATCCACAGATCATCCCTTTGCCGAACATCAGCGTTCTCCCCCCAGCTTAAGCCCGGTCAAATTGGCAAATCTGGCCTTGGCAATATTGTATGCGAACAAAGCACCCACTTCTTGGTTCTTGATCCTGATTAATTCAAGCCTGGAATCCATCACAGCCAAAGACAGCTCCATCCCTTCCTGATAGCGCAATTCTGCAGCCGCCAGATTATCTTCAGCGATCTTTGCCCTTTGCACCCACTCCTGGTATTGTGCTTCAAGCTGTTGAACCTGGTACTGCAATTCCAGTGCCTGAAGGTACAATTGATCCACTCTTTTGCCGTAGAGCAGCTTCTGTTTCTCATATTCCAAGCTGTTCGATTCCCGGATCAGTTCCGGTGTATAATCGGGATGGGACAGCCGGTGCCTCAAGGCGGCCACTTCTACCTGTGCCGCCGTATATTTCAACTCTGGGTTGTTATCAATCAGCAGTGTCCTAAGATCTGCTTCTACAATTGGTTTTTCAAACTCAAAACAACACTCGGGGATAACCAATTCATGATCGCAAGGCAGTTCCATCAAGTGCAGAAGCCGTATCCGGGCCAACTCTTGCTCGTGGCTCAACTTCTGCAGCTGATGATCAATTTCTGCAACAGCCAGTATCATCCGGTCCAGGTCCTGTATTGTTGCCAAACCTTCTTGGTATTGTGCTCTGGTCAACTCATGCTGAGTTTGGATATATTCCTTGGTCTGCACTGTCAACTGCGTTTCTAGTTCATTCTTAATCAAAATGTAATACACCTCTTCCGCTTGCAGGAGCAATTCCTGTTTGAGGATTTCGACTGCTTCTTCCGCCATGGACAGTTCCAGCTCCGCAAGTTTGGCTTTTACAGGATCAGCATTGCGCAGTTGTTCTGCCTCGGCCATCCTCAGGTTGAGCCGGGCCAGTTCCACATCTTTCTCAGCAGCGGCAAGCTCAGCATTGTGCCTAAGGATACGGTTTTGGATAAACGCCGGGTCGGCAAATCCAGATTCTGCCCTTACTGCCTGCAGCCAGGCAATGCCAAACAACAACAATAAACTCAGCTTGATTGCTTTGCCAGTTCTGATTCAGATCGCCTCCTCTGTCAAACAGTCTGTCAGATCAGTTAATAAACCCCAGTTTCTGTAACAACCAGTAAAGAATCTTGTCCCGTTTAACGACAACCTGTGATTGGCATACCATTCCCGGCTTAAGTTCCACTTCGTTACCATGGGGATCCCAAAGAATGGTTTGTTCGATGCTGGCAGTGGCCCTGTACACCAAGTTTCCATCGCCTACAACCACGGCATCTCCGCCTATTCCAGTGATTTTACCTTTCACCGTGCCAAAGGTATGGCGCGGCAGAGCCTCAAAACTGTGAATAATGGTTTGCCCGGTCTCAATCAAAGCTATGTCTTGGTTGCGGACACTGATTTCGACACAAAGTTCCTGCCCGCTGCCGGGAATGATTCTGGCAATTTCATATCCTGAAGGCAGATACTCCTCGGCATTGATCTGGCTGCTGACTTGGATTATACCGCTGATAGGTGCACAGATGCAGCTGAGCTGCTTCGTGCTTTCCACCTCTGCAATCTGATCTCGAATCCTTTTCAACTGCTCGCTTTTGGCAGCGATCTCCTGTGCTACAGCAGCCACTGACCCATATAGGTAATTGTCAGCTCTTAACTTAGCAACAGCCTGTTCCCGCTCGAGCCGGTACAGCTCGTGTTCGGGCACTGCTCTAACCTTTTTTTGCTTGGCGCAATTTATCTCTGCCTCCTGATATGCCAGGACAAGCTGATCATACTGTGTTTTGAAGGAATAATAGCGATGGCAGATTGTCTGGAAGAAATTTGATCGGCCCAGGCCTGAACTGTCAAATCCCTCTTCGCAGTCCAACACCCAGGCACCCTCAAGCATCCACTCTTTCAACAGCTCCAAACCGGAAAGCTGTTCTTCGAGCTCATGTAACTCGGCAGTCAGGCTTTTGATCTTCAGGTCAGCTGTATCTGTATCGATGATCAGCAAAAGATCGCCCTGCTCAACGTGATCCCCCTCTCTTGCACCAACCATTTTGACCTTACCGCCTACTATGTTGCGAACTGTGCTTACATTAGCCTGCGGCCTGATCACTCCCGTCGCTTTGACCACATGGTCGATCTCCCCAAACCATGCCCAAAGCAAGGCAGCTGCCAGAATCAGCAGAACCAGCCAGATCAAGGTAGCCATGTAGCGCGGCGGCCGCTGCAAATCCGCGTCATGCTTAGTGCTGAAAATGCCATTTTCACTGGAATCCCAATTAATGCTCAACACAGCATACCTCCCTGTAACCGTTCTGCGCCTGCCACAGCCTGTAGTACGTCCCATAGCTGTCCAGAAGCTGACTGTGGGTGCCGATCTCGGTAACTTGGCCGCCATCCAGCACAACGATCTTGTCGCAGTTGGTTATCGTGCTTAGGCGATGGGCAATCACGATTATGGTCATGCTGCTGCCTATGCCGTAAACCGCTTTTTGAATCTCTTGTTCAATGATGGAGTCAAGATGGCTCGTTGCTTCATCCAAGATAAGGACTTCCGGCCGCCTGATTAAAGCCCGCAGTAGTGCGATTTGCTGCTTTTGCCCTCCTGACAGGTTAACACCCCGTTCCCCTACCATGGTCAAAAACCGCTCAGGCAGCTGATTGATCATGGCATCAATACCCAGCTGCTCAGCTAATGCCATGATCTGCTCCATTTCGAATTCCCGCAGTCCCAAAACGAGGTTGTCCAACAGCGTCCCACTGAAAAGCTGACAGTCTTGGGCAACATAGCCAATTCTTGAGCGCACCTCGCATAAGTTAAGGTCTTCCAACCGGAATCTGCCGAACAGGATCTGTCCTTGTTCGGGCTGGTAAAACCCAAGAACCAACCTTGCAATGGTTGTTTTTCCGGAGCCGCTTGGGCCTACGATTGCCACTTTTTCGCCAGGGGCAACGGTAAAGTTCACATCTCTTAATACAAGCCGGCGTGTGCCATATCGAAAACTGACATTTTCAAACCTCAGCCCGCCAAATGCATGCGGCAGGGAAATCTTGTGTACTGCAAACAATGATTCCCGCTCCAGTTCGAGAGTCTCCCACAGCCGTTCCGCTGCCACCCTGGCTTCCTGCAAAACAGGCTGGAGGCCGGCGAGGTTAGTGATCGGTGTCAAAAAATAGCTTAACAGCGCATTATAAGTCAGCAACTGGCCGATGCTGATGGCACCTTTGAGTATTTCCATTCCGCCAATCCAAAGGATTAACAGCTGGGCAATCAAGGTCATCCCACTGTGCAGCGAGCCTTGAAGATTGCGCAAGCGGGCATCCTTGAGAGCTGCTGCCAGTACCCGGTTGAACTTTGACTCCGTCTGCCGCTGGACCTCTTGCTCGGCGGTATGGGCTTTGATCAGGCTAATTCCGCCTAAAGTTTCAACCAGAGCTGCTTCTAGTTTTGCCGCCTGTTCCATGTACCGGCGTTGTACTGCCCGGTACGGGCCGGTAAACAAGGCGAACAGCAGCAGCAGCAAGGGAGCCAGCAGCAGCGTAACCATAAACAGTGCCCGGTTTTGCAGCAGCAGGACAATGCCTACAACTATCACCATCACCGTATCGAGCATGACGGATACAACAGCATGGGAAATGGCATTGCGGATTTTGCCAGTATCGGAAACCCGGGCTAAAATCTCGCCTACTTTGTAGCTGTCAAAGTAGGAAACTGGCATTTCCAACACATGTTGATAAAACTGGAGCACCAATTTGGCTTCCAATTTTGTGCTGGCGTAGATCAACAGCTGATTGCGCAATGCCCCTATAATCACCCGCAAAACCGCCAACAGGCCAAAGCCGATTGAAAGCACGTGCAGGGTCCGCGCCATACCCTCTACCAGCACATGATCAGCCAAGACTTTCAGATAAAAAGCACCAAGAATACCAAAAATGGAATACAACAGAGATGCAATGAAAATCTGCACCAAAATACCCCGGTAAGGCCTGAGCAGGGGATACAAGCGGGAGAACAGGCTCTTGGTCTCATCCCTCTTTTGGAACTGGCCTGTCGGCACCAGTAAAATCAACACACCAGACCAAATTTTGACAAACTCTTCGATTGAACAAATCACAACACCTCGGGCGGGATCAGCAATCACCAGCTTACCCCGGCTGATGTGATGAATAACCAAGTAATGCTGGAGTTGGCCTTTGATTACATGGGCAATGCACGGCAAGGCCAGATCCTTGGTCAAGTGCTGTTTAGCCGCTTTTACTCCCTTGGCCCGGAAACCCAGTTTTTCAGCAGCTGTTACAATTCCATACGCGCTGGTTCCCCGCTGATCCGTGCCTGTCAGCTGCCTGATGCGGGCCAGCGGCAGTTTTAAACCATGATGCCGTGCAACTGTAGCAAGACAAGCTGCCCCACAATCAGTCGGGCTTTGCTGTTTGACACAAACAAACCGCTTCATAGGCTTGCATTCACCTCGCAAATGTTTGGTATTTCCCAATTTTCTGATATTTGTAGGCCTACGGAAGCTCCCCATAAAGCAATGCTTCCGCAGCAACACGAATTATTCCAGGAATTCATAAACAACATACCGCAGCCGTTTACCACTGCCGGCCCAATACGCAAGGATCCGGTGTGGCGCAGCTTTTTCCAATACAACATGAAACCGGGTTGGGAAGAACAAGCGCAAGATACCATTGTAACCAATTGAAAACACTGTAATCTGCCCTGCAGCCAGCATATCTCGGATCTGCGGCGCCATGTTTTTTTGCCTAATCAACGCCTCAAATTGTTTGTCCGTAAGCACTCGTGAATCAAGCTGGTACCTGCCGGATGCATTTAAATCGAGTATCAAGCCGTGAAAATCTGTTCGATTCTGATTTAACAGTGCCTGAAGGTACAAACCCAAAACCTCGACTTCTGTTGCCTGCTGCGGCAAATAGACTTCCCTTGTGTCCTGCAGCTTACCATCAAGGTAAAAGGCCAGTACCATTTTATCTTCAACTGAATCAAACGCGGCCACACGATGGTCAAACCCCACCCTGGCTGCATCCTCACCTGTTACAACCTTCATCTCGCTGTTCAGCAAACCCAAATCTGCATCATAGCGGGACTCCATGGTATATCCAGGGCCATCGGTACTTACCTTTAGCTCTCTTGTTCCCGGGTTAACCTGAAACTCTACATGATACACATACTCCTCCACACCACTTGGTGTGATGATTGCAACCCGGTAAACCTGCCTGCCCGGTATGAAATCAATTAGTGCTTCCGCTGATGCATCCACTTGAACGGTCCAGCCGGCAAGCAGTACTGCCAGCAGTATCAACAATCGCGAGAACCACTTGCTAATCAGGATCATCCCCCACTTTGAAATCTATAATCAATCGGCTCGGTTCCTGTGCCGGTCCAATCAATGCCGCAGACCACTAACGGGCTGCCTTAGGACTCATTATACCATATTTTTATTTTTCTGTAAATTGCCATTTTATATCCATTAGGAACCATACGGCAGCTTTTCCCTCTTACAAGGCAGGGTTTCCTCTCGGAACCGCTTATTTGCGTTCAAGCAGCTCTACTTCGTAGTTGTCCGGATCGGTGATGAATGCCATTTTTTTGCCTTCCGGAATTACCTGGCGCCAGTTCCCCGGCCAGATTTCTATGCCCTTTTGTTCGAGTTGATTGCAAAAAGCATAAAGGTCCGGGACTAAAATGGCAAAATGCACCAGATCTTCCGGCACATCTAAGTCGTAGTCCGGTGAATAAGCCAATTCCAGAGTGTGCTCATTACCGGGCAGCTCCAAATGACAGATTTGATTACCCGCCGGAGATCGGTCGGTACGGCTTTTCACCCTGAACCCCAGATGTTCGCAATACCATTTGATCGACCGTTCTAAGTCGCTTACCCTGACCCGGGTGTGCAAAAATTTATACACAATATCTCCCCCTGTCTTTCATACAAGTACTTTTCTATCCCTAACGCCCATTTCCTCTTTCGCATAAATATCGGTTTGCAGCTCCAAACCTAGGCTGCCCGCTCTTGCGTTTCAATTGCAGTTCTGATACAATGCAGACAGAAATGTGGTAGAGTAGATGGCATGCGTTTTAGTGCTTAGGGATGGGACGTTGCCCTAAGACGAAATGCTCTT
>JAAYNP010000135.1 GCA_012520795.1 Bacillota bacterium | reverse complement strand
GGGTTCGAGAACCCGAACTGTGGGTCTGCCCTCATCATCCTGCTCAGGTACGGCAAAGTCCAGGACAAAGCCTGTTGGTACCACGTCCCCCCATTCCTCCGTAGCTTCATTATCAAAGGTGTCGATTAAAACATAACCCTGATCATCAAACTTCACTTCTCGGATGGACAGACCTTCTGGATAAAGCTCTGCTTTTAGGCTGTTTTCTGCCTTTTCCTTATCATTTTCAGCTATAATGCCGAAGCTAACAGTTTGTTTTACAGTTTGCGGACCTTGCGGCTTAGGGCTAAGGTTTTTCACTTTCAGAATATAGCTTTGGACACTGGCTTCTTCTACAGCCTCCATATTTTCAATACCTTGGATCTCTTCTAGTTCACAGCTTAAAGGAATCCCTTCTGCTACATCCAGCCGGACTGAAGCTGGCTTTTCCAGAAAATCATGGAGGGTAACAGGGGTTTCATAAACCTTCCCATCTCCTAAAAACATGGGCACAGTCATCGTCAGATAACGTCCCTGCTCTGGGAAAAAAATATAGGGTTTGCCGATTATGCGGAAGGTTACATTATTCTGGAAGGAACCCTCTTCACCTCTAAAGCGGATGCTAACTACTCCGGTGCCCGGATTTTCTCCGCCGGGCACCGACTTTGCTGACACCAGGGCGCCCATATAGTTCCCTGCCATGGAGCTATCCTCCACAGCCAAATTCCCTCCGGAAAAAATCTCTATAGCAGAAGTCAGGTCTGGTCGGTCAATCTCTTCCCCTTCAGGAGTAATCTCCACTATCCGGGCATAGACAGTTACTGGTTGGGTATCATAACGGATCGCATCGCCGAATTCTTTACGCAGGCACATTCTATAGCGACTTCTCCTTTTGCTGTTATTGTCCCCTCCATCTCCGCCTCCTGCACCGGCACCGGCACCGGCCATGGCCGCGGCTCCGCCGATGATGACAATAGCCAGGGCTTCAGGAATACTGACCCCTGTTTCACCTTTATCCTTATCGGCACGGGTATCTATTACCGAATCCTTTTGCTCTGGGGACACTAAACTCCCTTTAGCTAGCTTCACGCCTTCCACCCGAAAAAATACCATGGCACCTGTCAGATTGCTAGTACTACTATCATCATCGGTTACTGCATAAGCGTCAGCTCTTACTATCATGGTATTAGGATCATCCTCAATCCTGGCAACAGCTACATATGAAGCCTCCGGCAAGCGATATTGACTCCCATAATCCATTGATTCCTGAAATTCCCAACCGTAGGTGCTAGTTACACCTGATTCAGAAGCATCATAAGCAGAAAAAGAACCGCCAACATTGTATAGAATCCCATTTCCTTTTGCGGTCCCAAACTGGATGTTCTTCATAATAAATTCACCTGTTGCTTCAGCGGTGTAAATATGACCAGCGCCTTTTTCATAATTAAAAGGGCCATAGCTAACATCCAGCCTATACTCTGGTATTACTTCACCTCTTTTAAGAATCAGAGGCTGGCCACTTATGGGATGAAACCTTTTATTTTCAGCCCTACTATAATAAGCATCAAAATGCACTAAAAATGCTTCATAAGGCACAAGCCGAATCTCTTCCAGACGATCCCAAAAATCTGCGAAAGCATTTATTCTCCCCTCCGTCAAGTCCAACTCAGTTATTGGATCCACATAGCCTTTAGGTACTTCGGTACCTTCTGCCAACGCTCCTAAGGGCATAAGCATCATGCACAAAAGTAGAATTACCAGGCAAGCAGCCAAGCAGCGTTTTCTTCTGGTTTTCATTCTGCGGTCGCCTCCTTTTTGTTTCTGCCTACAACCGTAACTATCCCACCGGCCAATAGTAACAGGATTCCGAGCACATAACCGTTGCCTCCACCTGGTAGAAAACTTACTGCTGCAAACAAGGCAAAGCCCAGTGTCCAGCCCCGCATGAGGGTAGTAAGGGTAGTGTTATTTGCTTTTGGAAGCAAGGCATTGATAAACTTCCGCAAAAACCCATGATGAGTCAAAGCCTTAGCTGATAATAGAAAAGCGGCGATGCAAACCATTGTGTTTTGAAGATTGGAGGAAACCATTAAGTTAGTAACGATCAGGGCCACAGCGATGCCCATTAGTAGCGGTCCGGCTACGCCTCTCAACCCTTTGGCTATACCACCCAGTTGGCCAAGGCCGCTTTTCACTGTCTGAAGCATACCTTGATCAGCAATCAGCTGGGCCAATAGGGCAGCCACTAGTCCTTTGCC
>JAAYNP010000058.1 GCA_012520795.1 Bacillota bacterium | reverse complement strand
TCATCTTACCACACTTGTTCATGTGGTGTCAATAACAAATTTATACCTTTTCTGCCAAATCCAACCTCAAATGTGTTTTCCGACATTGGCCCGCCGCCAACTCAGCGGCGTTTGTTTATTATATGCACCTGGAGCTGTGTCAAATACTAAAAGCTGCCAAACACGATGAGCCAATGATGGTTATCAGCTTGTCTGCTGCCGGCATCACCTATCATACCAGCCAGGGCCAACAAGTGTCAATAACATTTTTAAAAGAATTCTTTTTTTGCTCCAGCCAGACCACTCGTCTCCTAACTGTCTTTGGCAAACAGTATTTCCACTGCCTGGACCAAGCTCAAGCTGGCCAGATCCACATCAGGAGGTGCTTCCGCGGGTGGGCCGACAAAGATGGTTTTCGTACCTGCCCGCTTGCCGGCTTCTATATCCATGCTCCTGTCACCGACCATATATGATTCGCTGAGATCCAGATCATACTCAGCGGCCAGTTCCAAAAGCATACCCGGTTTCGGTTTGCGGCAGTCACAACCCGCCTTGGGCCTATGTGTGCATGCTTTAATCTGATCGATTACGCCCCCTTGGCAGCGCACCTGGCCCACGAGCTCTTCGTGGATTTGATCCAAGTCAGATTCTGACATGAACCCCAACCCGACCCCTCCTTGATTGGTGACAACAAAGACATAGTATCCCAGCTGATTGAGGCGCTTGATGGCATCCCCCACCCCATCAATCAACCGAAGCTCCTCCGGCCTGTTCGGAGGTCGCTGCCTTCCCCGATGCGATATACTGTGGTTGACAACTCCATCCCGATCCAGGAAAAATGCCCGTTTTTTCAAGTCTTCACCCTCAATTTGCCAAAATACTCGGCTCCACATACACCAACAAGGATTGCCAGCCCGCCAACTGCCTGCAGCAGTGTCAACTGCTCACCCAAAAACACAATGCCAGCCCCGACAGCAATCAGCGTTGTGAGCGTATTAAACACGCCGATCTTGTATGACGGCAGATGAGCCAAGGCGTAGTTCATCAGAAAGAATCCGCCGACAGATGCGGCAAACCCCAAGTATGCAATCGCGGTTAACAATGACGGTTCCAATAATGGTGAAAAGAAGGCCTTGAACAGATCCACTGCTCCTGCTTGAGCCAACCGGATCAGTGCCATGGGCAAAAACGCTGCCGCGCCCATATGCATCATAGTGTAAGTTATGGCCAGCGGTGAATAAGTGCGCGATAAAAACCTTGACAAGACAGCTGCAGCTGCTGCCGAAACAGCAGCCCCCAGCAGCATGATAAGGCCCACTGGGCTTGTGCTGGCAGCATCCCCTCCATTTGTGCCGATCAAGGCTACACCGATCATGGATACAACCATAGCCGCCAACTGATATCGATTGGGTTGTTCAGACAAGAATACCCGGGCAAAGATCAGTGTAAAAACTGGAATCACCGCAACCATCAGCCCGGAAATGGCTGCAGATGTGTACCGAATCCCCATTGTTTCCAGGATGAAGTAGAGAATAGGTTGAACCAAACCGATAGCCAACAAGGGTTTTAGCGGCCCAAAACGGCTAATTCTCACCACTTTCACAATCCGTAGCAAGTTGATCAATCCAACGGCAAACAAGAACCTCAGAGCCAACAGATGAAATGGATCGACCCTGTCCAAGGCCGCACGGGAAAAAACAAAGGACAAGCCAAAGATCATTGTAAAACCAAATACGGCAAAATAGGGGTTGTGTTTAAACATAAGTACAGTGTCTCCACTCTAATCCGTGATTGCCTGGGGGTATCCCAAAGCTTTCAGCAAAGTGATTGCATTCCTGGTTTGTGAAGGCCCCAGCTTCAATGTATAATCGAATTCCAAGCCATGCCCGCCGACTTTTTCACCAAAATGATAATTGGCATAACCCTGCTCAAGCATCTTCGTCAATTCCAGATCGTGAGTCGCTACAAGAATTATTGTCCCCGGCTGAGCCGCATACTCCAGCACCCGGCAGCCTGCCTTGATCCTCTCTTCGGAATTGGTTCCCCGGTACATTTCGTCAAAAATGGCCATGACCGTTACACTACTCTCCGCCTCGATGGCTTTGAGCACTCTGAGGATTGATTGGGCTTCAACCAAGTAATAGCTTTTGCCTTCAATGATATTGTCGGCCCGCCCTATTGAAGTCAACAGCTTCACAAACTGCGACCTATAAGCTTGGGCCAAACAAGTATAGATTGTTTGAGCAAACAGGGCATTCGTCCCAACTGTCCGCAAAAAGGTGGATTTCCCCGACATGTTTGATCCGGTGATCAAGATACCCTGATTGCCAACTGTCAGTGAATTGGGCACAGGATCCTGAAGCAGGGGATGATACATTTCTTCTCCAACCAGTTTCTCAGTGCTTTCCCTGCCCTGCTTTAAAACAGGTTCACAATAATAGGGAAGTGACTCCCGGAATGATGCCACGGCCTGCAGCGCATCCAACTCACCGATCCATCCATACATGGTGAGCAGCGCATCGCGATCCTTCCGAATCATGGCCACAGCCCGCTCAAAGCCCCGTACATCCAGCAAGAACAAAATGCTGACATACTCTAAGAGGCTTCCCAGGATCGGATCTACCGACTCTAACCCAACCTGAGAAGAATGGCGCATGAACGCTTTGGTCTTCGTCAGCGCCTCTTTGATTCTCCGATCCGCAAGCTTCCATCCGCCGGCATCAACTGCCGCCAGCTTCCTGCAAAAATGCACCATCCTCCGCAGGGCCCTGATTAGATGGAAATACCCGGAGATTTTTTTGTGAACTACAGTGTGAATGATCAAATTGATGACAAAAACAGCAACCACTGCCACAGCGGCCAGCTGAAGCCCGATAACCCACGCCAGAATTCCGGCGATTGCCAGGCATGACAGCAGCGTGTACAACCACCCATAGCGCAGGCTCTCAATCTGCGGCGGATCAATCAAGAAGCTGATCGCATTCGGTGCGTCGTAGTGGCCAATCTTGGCAAGTATGGTCTGCACCTGCTCTCTAACTTCCGGCCGTGCTTGGAAGAAACGGATCAACCTGGAGCGCCGTTTAAGCTCGTCCTGCTCAAACACAGGAACCCTCAGCACGCTGTACAGGTACTGCTGGCCATACACGGTCAAGGCCCGGTCGATTTTGGCAAATACCAAGCCCCCGTTCAGATCCTCCCATGTACGATCATCAATGACAAAATGGTTGTTTGGAACTGAAACCAACCGGAAAAACCGTTCAATGTCAGTAAAATTGCGGTTCCTGTCAATCCCACCCGAGTCTCCCCACGAACTGCGCAGCCGGACCAGCAGCTTCTCATGGGCAATCCGGCCGAAAACACCCTTGCTGTACAGGCCGATTGCTCCAGATACCGCTAAGAGCCATACATACTTGACAGATACAGTGGAGGCTAGGACTAATCCATAGTAGGCCAGCAATCCGGCAATCACAGCAGTGGCCCAAGCCAATACTTTTGACGATGCCACCTTAACGCCTCGCTTCCTGTTGACAGAATTGAGCGGGGATCTTCGACCCTCGCTTCCCTACCTTACAACAAGATTTAGTATTTTGCCTGGTACATAAATTGTTTTGACTATCGCTTTGCCAGAGACGGCATTTATTACCGAAGTAATCTTTGCTGCGGCACTCATCACATCTTGTTCTGGCGCATCGACGGCAACCTCGACTGTGCCGCGGGTTTTCCCGTTGACCTGCACCGCTACCACAACCTTTTCCACAACCAGCATTTCTGGATCCACTTCAGGCCACTTTGCATCAAATACCGATGGTTCATTGCCCAGCATCTGCCATAACTCCTCTGCCAGATGTGGTGCCAACGGCGCCAGAAGGATTACCAGCGTTTCAAGACTCTTGCGATCAAGAGTGGATCCTACTTGATTGATATACTCCATAAACGCACTCACGACGGTATTCAGCTTAAATGATTCGATCCGTTCAGCCACAGTAGCTATTAACCGGTGCCGCATTTTTTCACTGGCCAGAACTGGTTCGGGCATGTCTTTGAGGCTGCGTACCACCAGGTTCCAGACTCGCTGAATGAACCTGTAGACACCTTCAATACCATTGTCCATCCATTCCGAATCCACTTCAGGCGGCCCGATAAACAGCTCGTAAATCCTGAGTGAATCGGCGCCATAGTGTTCAACCAGTTCGTCAGGGTTAACCACATTCCCCTTTGATTTGCTCATTTTGGCGCCGTCCTTGGTAACCATGCCCTGGTTGAAAAGCCTTGTAAAAGGTTCTTCAAAATCAACAACTCCAATGTCATAGAGGAACTTGATGTAGAACCTGGAGTAGAGCAAATGCAGCACAGCATGCTCAATTCCACCTACATACAGATCAACCGGCAGCCAGTACTTGAGTTTTTCGGAAGCCGCCAGTGCTTTGTCGTTGTCCGGATCAGCATAGCGGAGGAAGTACCAACAAGAACCGGCCCACTGAGGCATGGTGTTGGTTTCCCGCTTTGCCGGCCCGTTGCATTCTGGACAAGCTGTATTTACCCAATCAGTGATCGCGGTCAATGGTGATTCGCCAGTTCCCGTTGGTGCATAGTTCTCTACATCCGGCAGAGCAACCGGCAGCTGTTCCTCAGGGACGGGGACCTCACCACACTTGGGGCAGTGGATAATGGGAATTGGCTCTCCCCAATAACGCTGCCTGGAGAACACCCAGTCGCGCATCTTGTATTGCACCGAAGCTTTGCCTAGGCCGTTTCTCTCTAGTTGTTCGGTAATCGCCTGCTTTGCTTTTTCTGAATCCATACCGTTAAAAGGGCCGGAATTGATCAATATGCCGCTGATCACGAAAGGCAGTTCGGGAACTGTGCCGTCCGTTTCGGCAATAACCGGTACGATCGGCAGATCAAACTTCATGGCAAATTCATAATCCCGCTCATCATGGGCAGGGACAGCCATGATTGCACCGGAACCGTAATCAATTAGCACATAATCGCTTGCCCAGATCGGGATTCGTTTGCCGTTGACTGGATTGATGCCGTATGCACCGGTAAACACACCTGTTTTTTCCTTGCTGGCCATCCGTTCCACTGAAGATTTCGTCATAGCCTGTTTGACATATTGCTCAACTCTGGCAGCATGTTCACTTGTGGTAATTTTGGCTACCAGTTCATGTTCAGGCGCCAAAACCATATAGGTGGCACCGAACAATGTATCCGGCCGCGTTGTGAATACAGTAATCTGATCGTCTTTACCGTCAATGGCGAAACTCACTTCCGCTCCCTCGCTGCGGCCAATCCAGCTTTCCTGCATTTTGATCACTTTCTCTGGCCAATCCAAGGTTTTCAGACCATCCAGCAGCCGATCTGCATACTCGGTGATTTTGAGCATCCACTGCATCAGATTGCGCTTTTCCACCGGTGTGCCGCACCGCTCACAGGCACCTTGGACAACCTCCTCATTGGCCAGCCCCGTCTGACAGCTGGGGCAAAAATTGATAGGCATCTCATTGCGGTATGCCAGGCCGCGCTTGTACATTTGCAGAAAAATCCACTGTGTCCATTTGTAATAATCGGGATCAGTCGTGTTTACCTCTCTGGCCCAATCATACATGGCGCCAATCTCATGAAGCTGACGCTTGAAAGTGGCAACATTGTCGGCAGTAGAAATTTTGGGATGAATCCCTATTTTGATCGCATCATTTTCTGCCGGTAGGCCAAAAGCATCCCAACCCATGGGATGAAGGACGTTATATCCCTGCAGTTTCTTGTAGCGGCTCCATACATCGCTCAGCACATAGCCGCGCCAATGTCCCACGTGCAGGCCCGCCCCTGATGGGTATGGGAACATATCCAAGCAGTAAAACTTTGGCTTTGCCGGATCCATTGCCACGGTGTGAGCCTGAGTTTCCTCCCAATAGGCTCTCCACTTGCTTTCAATTGCCTTGTGATTGTACGAACTCATCTAGTACTCCTCCTCCAAGTTAAAACAAAAGACCCTTCACTCGCCGCGAAAAGGGTCAGCGATCTCCGCAAGAACCTGAGTCCGAAAGAACTTATGCTTATTATATCCAAAAGCATGGCACTTGACAAGTATTTTTACTTGAAAAGCTGTCACTGGCCAATGATAAACTCGATCGATCCCGGGCTGCTCTCTGCACCGGCCAGTTGATCAAACCCGCCAACCAGGCCGACAGGGGCAAGATACCAGGATGGGACGGCACCGACAATGATATCTTCAATCAGTGCAACACGGGTAGAGACTGGCAGCTTGGCCGAAGCGAGCGGCACGACAATCCGCATTTCCACTTCAATATCGAGATACAAGCGGTGGATCGTCTGGTTAATGCCTGCAGTAACAAAACTGCTGACAGGAGTGGCAGTGACTGCTCCGGCTGGAAATGCTCTCAAGGGCACCCTGGGCCCAAACCCTGAGAACATATCTGATCCAAGGAACCTTCCCAGGGGAATGCTGAGTGTTTCGGGATCCAAATCATGCAAGGCTTGTAAAACCTTCTGGGCAATGGCCGCCGCGGTTTGACTAATCTTTGCCGTATCATACTTGACTGCCTGAATGCGGCCAGAGTCATCAGTGATAATCTCAGCCATTTCCAGCACATTGGCCTGCAGCATCGTTTCCTCGACGGCAAGGTTGATTGCCTGGGTGGCAAGGTTTACTGCCTTGGTTTCAGCCCAGGCATACAGGACGGGAGTCACCCGCTTTTCAACGACTAACCCCGCCACAGCTGCCAACAAAGCAAGCACCAACAGCACCAAGAGGGCGGAGCGCAGCCAACCGGGACTGGGTGTGGGCAGCTTGCCGGACTCAGATTCAACACGGCGGGGACTGGGCCTCCGGAATGTTGATCGCCACCGCAACCTGGTCATAATATTAACCTCCAAAACGAAGTATATCGTAAATCCAACTCCCCATCCAGCTTGTATTTGCCAATTTAATGTGGTAAATTATATCTGTTCATGCGAAAAGGCGAGTGTGGTATAATTCAGAGAGGATGGAGGCGAAACTGTTGTCCAGGAAATCAAAAAAACTACCTAAAGGCAAGCCCAGGTCCCGAACTAAACTCTGGATTCTGGTCATTATCTTTTCCATTCTTCTCGGCGGAGCACTGGGTGTGCTGACAGCTTATGTAGGTAGTGCCCCAAGCCTGGATCAAGTAAATCTAACACAACAGTATTCCACTCATATCTATGACATAAACGGGCTGCTGATAACCGATTTGTATCGCGAAAACCGAGTACCAATTGCAATCGAACTGCTTCCGGAACATCTGAAGAATGCCGTCATCGCCATCGAGGATGACAAGTTCTACCAGCACCACGGCATAGATTTTATCGCCTTTGGCAGAGCCGTTTTGGTTAACCTCCGGGAAGGCCGCTTTGCCCAAGGCGGCGGCACCATCACCATGCAGGTAGCCCGCAATCTGTTCCTGACTCAGGACAAGCTGATTTCCCGCAAACTGCAGGAGTTTCTCTGGGCTGTCCAAATTGAACGCAAGTATTCCAAACAAGAAATCTTGGAGACGTATTTGAATATGGTACACCTTGGCCACGGAGCCAATGGTGTCGAAGCTGGTGCCCAGTTATATTTCGGTAAATCAGCCAAAGACTTGACACTGCCTGAAGCCGCCCTTCTGGCAGGAATCATCCGCTGGCCGGCGCGTTATTCGCCTCACAACAACCCTGATGTGGCTCTGGAACGCCGCAACTTCGTCTTAAAACGGATGTTTGATCTTGAGCTGATCACCGAAAGCGAGTACATGGCAGCAAGAGCTGAACCGGTCGCAGTCGTTGAACGAAAGGCCCGCAATGTCAATGCACCATATTTTGTTGATTACATTCTCGATGATTTAATTGAGCGTTATGGTGAAGAACGTGTTTTCGGCGGTGGTTTGCGCATCTATACAACCTTGGATCTGAACATGCAAATGGCTGCTGAAAAAGCCCTCACTAATGGGCTGCCCCAAGGGTATGTGGACAGCAGCGGGCTCACACAGCCTCAAGGAGCTTTAATCGCAATCGATCCCCGCAACGGGCATATCCGGGCAATGGTCGGCGGCCGCGGTGAGGATAAATTCAATCGATCTGTCCAGGCATACCGCTCGCCTGGTTCGGCCATCAAAGTGTTCGCCTACACTGCTGCTATCGACAAAGGAGTCACCGCTGCCGATATTTACGTGGACGAGCCGGTTGAATATGTTCTGGCAAGCGGTGAAACCTGGAGCCCCCGCAATTATCACCCGGTGTTCGACGGTGAAATGACTGTCAGGGAAGCGATTGAACGTTCGATCAACACGGTCGCGGTGGCAGTAGTCAATCAGCTGGGCTTCAACACCGTGATCGAATATGGCAAAAAAATGGGAATCACATCCTTTGTTGAATCCGGCCGGGTCAATGATCTAGGTTTGTCCCCCTTGGCTCTTGGCGGTTTGACAAAGGGGGTATCGCCGCTGGAGATGGCTTCTGCCTATGGTGTCTTGGCCAACAACGGGATCCGGGTGGAGCCGATCGCTATCTTGAGAGTCACCGACTACCACGGCAATGTACTTGAAGAGAACACTCCTCGCAAGGAAGTGGTGCTCACTGAGGAAACATCTTACATCATGACCGATCTCCTGCGGGGCGTGATTGAACGGGGCACTGCCAAAAGTGCCCGTATAAACCGTCCTGCCGCAGGTAAAACCGGTACCCATCAGGATAACCGAGATGCATGGTTTGTGGGGTACACACCTGAATTGGGTGCTGCAGTATGGTTTGGTGAAGATATTCCCAAGGCCATGGTCTACAATGGTGTTCAGTATGGTTCCTGGAATGCGACACCAATCTGGAAAGAGTTTATGAGTGAAGCATTGAGATATACACCAATTTCCGACTTTAAGCGGCCAAATGGGATCGTGGAGGCAACAATTGATATTAAGACCGGGCTTTTGGTTCCAGAGAACTGCTCCCTGCCCAAAGATGAAATCCGTACTGAGATCTTTGTCAGAGGTACTGAACCCACCGAATACTCACCCCGCTGCACCTCGTCGATGTGGCAATTCTTGTCTTTCACACGATAAATCCATTGTTTACAAAAAAAAAAGCCAGGGAACGCCATGGTTCCTTGGCTTTTTGTTCTTTGCCCATTAATCGGCCAATTCCACGATGGTGACCCCTGATCCACCCTGATTCGGATCCGCCAGGCGAAAGCTCTTGACGTAGGGATGGCTGCTCAGCTGGTTCTGAATGGCCTCCCGCAGAGTTCCTGTGCCTTTGCCGTGAATGATTCTAACCTGTGTAATCGAAGAGAGCACCGCATCATCGAGGTATTTGTCGACTGCAGCCTCCGCATCATCAACCGTATATCCCCTTAAGTCTATCTCCGGCTTAATCGAAATGCTTTTACCCATGCTTCTGCCGCGTACCCGATGGACGATTGGTGTTTTCGGTTCTGGTGCTACCCGTTCCAAATCGTTTAGCTTGGCGCCGACTTTGAGAATGCCAACCTGTACCTGGGCTTCATTTCCCGTCACCTCAAGCACATAGCCTGTTTGGTTAAGACTGCGTACTTTCACATGTTCTCCTGGCTTCAGGTTGTGCAGCGGTGCCGTCGAAGACAACTGCGGCTTGCCGGCTGCAAACTGTCTTTCCTTCCCCAAGAGCTCTTCACGTTTGGCCTTGGCCATGTTTTCCAGGTCCACATTCTGCTGCTTGCGCAGCTCGCCAATGAGCAGATCCAGCTCTTGCCGTGTCTTTTTCACCAATTCCTCAGCCTCTTGATGCGCTCTGGCAATCAGTCCTTCCCTAGTATCCCGCAGCTGCTGGTACAGCTGTTCGTATTTATGCTTTAACTGCTCATATTCATTCCTCAAAGCCTCCGCCTCATCCCGGGCCTGCCTTGCCTGCCTTTGGTTGATCTCAATTTCACCGATTATATCCTCAACCTTGATCTTCTGTTCGCTGAGCAGGCTTCGGGCATGGCCAACAAGCTCTTCCTTCAATCCCAAACCTTTGGCAATGGCAAAGGCATTGCTCTTGCCTGGAATACCGATTGCCAACCGGTAGGTTGGCTTTAAGGTGACCGGATCAAATTCTACCGAAGCGTTTTCAACTTCAGGATGGGCGTAGGCAAAATGCTTCAGCTCCGAATAATGAGTGGTGGCTACAGCAGTCACCTGTTCCCGGCGCAGATAATCCAAAATGGCCATTGCCAGAGCAGCCCCTTCGGTAGGATCAGTTCCGGCACCCAGTTCGTCCAGGAGCACCAAGCTCTGGGAGGTAGCTTGATCGAGAATCTTTACGATATAGCTCATATGTGACGAGAACGTGCTTAAGCTCTGTTCAATGCTTTGCTCATCGCCAATGTCGGCAAAGATGTTGTCAAAAACAGGCATCTCTGAGCCTTCATCTGCCGGGATATGCAAACCTGCCTGGTTCATGATGGCAAACAACCCTACCGTTTTCAAAGTGACGGTTTTTCCTCCCGTGTTCGGCCCGGTGATAACCAAAATGTAAGCCTGGCCTTCCAACCAAAAATCGATCG
>JAAYNP010000057.1 GCA_012520795.1 Bacillota bacterium | reverse complement strand
TTTCCATGACAATACTGCAATAGCGGTCCAACACCTCGCGGCTTGGCCGGCAGCGGTACAAGAGTTCAGCGTAGGCAATGGGATGGGGCTGCTGCCAGATCAAAAGCGGAGCGACCTTTGACGGTGTGTCGATACCCTTGGGCCCGACCATTTTAGGCCAGCGAGCCCCTGGATACCCTTGAAAAGCTGCGTGTTTTCTTGCCCTCGGCATGATGTATTCATACCACCAAAGACTGTTGGCCAACATCTCCGGCCGGCCCCACAGCGGAAAATGGGCGGCGTGCCACCAGTGCATCTCCAGATGGGCCTTGCCGTACCAGCTGTTGCAGGTCAAGCCCGTTTCCTGAGGCGGTAGCACCCCTGAACACTGCACAGCCGTGAGGTATTGGGACAATACCACTCTCCGCTCCAGTTCCTTGGCCCTTGTGTCCCGGCTGTGGGCAAGCTCAACCGCTCCTCCGCTTTGCCAAAACTGGTTCCAGTATGTTCTTACAGCCTCCATGCTCTCGTGGTACTCCGGCAAAGGCTGGCGGGGCTGCTGCAGTGAAAACAGGCAGACAAACTCGATTGGAGCCCCTGCTTCCACGGTTGTAATCGTGTACGTGTGCTGATCAAGTTTTGACACCAAAATATTATGATGAGACTGGAGTGTGCAGTAATAGACTGTATCGTCAAGGATTCTGACCCACTGGATTGACTTGCCGCTCGGATGAAACACAAGTGTTGTATGCTTGTCCGGCTGTGTCCAATCGGCAGCAGGCATCTGATGCGAAGCATAGGGAAAAGCTACTTTGATCTGCAGCCTGCCGGCGTCAACCAGAGGTGAGACCACTGAAACCAGAACCATGTCCTGCTTGGGGTGACAGGCAGTGGCAACCTGCACCAGAACTCCTTCCACCTCGAAGTGGCTGGAGATAGTGCCGTTCCAAAGATCCAGAGTTTGCCCAAGACTGTGGAGATGGCCAGGCTGCGCCCTGTTTCCGTCCGCCAGGCTAATTTCCAGCCCAATATGCCCCAGGTGAAAACGATGCGGATTGATCCTCAGCCAGTCAAACAGCTCTTCCTGTTCTGCCGGACTTGAGTAATATCCCACCTGTCGGCCGTAGGTGTCATAAAAAGCAGGTCCCAGCTGCTGACCAATGAGACGATCGGGAGTGGCATAGCTGTGCCAGCCCCAGTTCGACATCGCGCACAGCGGCATTCCCATGCTGTATATTTCCGGAAACGTCTGCAAACCTGTTGCGTCCACTGTAAACGCAAATTCTCCGTTACCAACCGTCAAGGGTGACAAAGGATCAAATTCATGGATCTGTGGGTTGTGTCTAGCCACCAGCTTTTTGCGATCAATCATGCTGCTTCCTCCCGGCGATGATGTGAGACGGGGCCTACCCGCCCCTGCGTTCTAAGTATTCACCATCTGATGCCAAAAGCCTGCAAACAAAGCTTTAAGACAACACAACAAAGCAGGAATCGGGTCGAAGCATGATGAACTATAGGAAAACCAATCAAGCCTGAACGGAGGGATAATCGTGCAGTTTGTGCTGTACAGTGAAATCGAGGCGTTCATAGAAGAGACACTGCCGCATCTCGAAAAAGACGAGGCTATTAACAATTTGATGCTGGGAATTGCCCTGCAGCTGCAAAAAGACGCCAGCCTCTGCCCGGATGCTGTCTTTATTGTCATCCAGGATGAAAACTGCTTGGCACTGGCGGCTCTTATGACTCCCCCTGAAAAACTGATTGTCTACAGCCCGGGGGAAGCTGATACCGAGGCTTTGAAATGCCTGATCCAGGGCATTTTGGAAAACAACATCAGCATACCGGGGGTAATTGGGCCGGCTGAGTTGGCCGGGCGGTTTGCCGATCTATGGGCCCTACAGACCGGTTCCCTGGTCAAACTCGAAATGCACATGCGTGTCTATGAGCTGCGGGAAGTAAACCGTGAAGTTATTGGTGAAGGCCAGCTGCGGGCCGCGGAGGACAAAGATCTGGAGTTCGTGATCGAAGCAGTGGCGCAGTTCCAACGAGATGCCGGGTTTGGGGAACCGGATCTCGAAGCCTGTGCCGCAATGGCCTGGCGGATGATCACCAATCAAACTCTGTATTTATGGGAGCTCCACCGCGAGATTGTTTCTATGGCGGCTGCAGGCAGGAGGACTCGCAGCGGCATCGCCATCAATCTGGTATACACCCCAAAGGGGCTGCGCCGCCACGGTTACGCCACAAGCTGTGTAGCCGAACTCAGCCAGCGTTTATTGGATCTGGGATATCAGTTCTGCACTCTCTTCGCAGATTTGGCAAACCCCATATCCAACAGCATCTACCAAAAGATTGGCTATCAACCTATTGGAGACTACGACAGCTATTTATTTAACAAATAAGAGATGGTACAGGGTGGCCCAGGCCGGTTACCTGCACCACCTCCCCATACGCTTATCTCAGCTTGAACTCGGAATAAATGTGCTCATACTCCTCCAAAACTTTTTCCACGCCGATGTAAAAGCTGGTCCGCCGTGCAGCTTCATCCGGCAGTTTCAGCATCGAGTTGTTCCTGAACTCATCAGACAAATGCTGTTCCGCTTCTTTGTTGGGGCTGGTGAAGTTGGTAATCTCCGCAATACGGGCTGCGATTTCAGGCTGCATGATGAAGTTTAGGAATTTATAGGCCGCATCCTTGTGAGGGGCCTCTTTCGACATTACCCAGCAGTCAATATAAATTGGGAACCCTTCGGCAGGGAACACAGGCTGCAGCCGCGGGTCGGCCGCCTGCCCTCCACCGCCTGGTTTGAATACATGAAACCTACCACGGCCTCACCGTTAACCAGCGAGTCCTCCGGCGTGTTGGTTTCAAACCTTACAATATTGTCCTTCAATGCGAACAGCTTCTCTTTAGCCTGCGCCACTTTTCCAGGATCCGTCTCGTTGTATTCATAACCCAACGACTTCAAAACCACCCCGATGATCTCCACCGACCAGTCGATCAGTACGATTCTGTTTTTCAGCTCCGGCTGCCACAGATCATTGTAACTGGTAATCGGCTGCGCCCCCCAATTGAACTACTGTCTCAGGGTTTACAAGCAAAAACGATGCGGAAACAGCATAGGGAATCGCATGCTCGTCATTGGATGTAACCTCTTTGTAATTGACCTTAATCCCCGTTTCCTCGGTAAACTCATCAATAATCACCCTGGGATAAAATCACCGCCCCAGGTCATCAAGTTTATCTCTACTCCCTTGTCTTTATTGCTGGTCATCCAAACAAGAGCTAGCACAGCAATCAACAAAGCTCCCATCGTTATGTAATTGGACCTCTTCAACTAGACAACCCCCTTTGTTTACTTTTTAGATTTATAAACTGGTTCAACCCGATAATCAGAAAGGTGCCAAGCAGAATCAAGGTACACAGGGCATTTACCTCCGGCGTTACACCAACCCGCATCTGGGAGAAGATATGCACCGGAACGATCAGCAGTGTAACCACACCGGTTAGAAAAGCCAATAGAAACGAATTGGCGAAAATCCGTAAATAAACTGGATCCAGAATCCTGCGGTAATTGTCCAGTGTAAACTGCCACACAATATTCCCCAAATCGTCTCTGGACAAAAAACTAACCACCACGACATAGACCATGGGTATGCCTACCAACAATCCGAACCAGACCAGGATTGGAATCGCTAGAGCGTTTTGTTTCAAACTTTTCAGATCAAAGTTCTTCATACCAACACTCTTCCTTCCCAGCCCACCTCCAAGGGAAGCAGTACCGCTCCGTCATCATCCCAGGATACCCACACCGTATCGCCAACCTGGCATTCACAATCACCTTGTTGATACCTGATCACAGTAATCTGTTCTTGAGCAACTTCCAGCTCGATTCTAATTTGAGAACCGGCATAATGAATGGACAAGGCTTCGCCCACCAGCGAATTAGGAACCGGATCACCAGAAATACGCATCTTATCTTTGTGAATGGCCAAAACGGCCCTTTCCCCAGCTTGGAGTTTGTGTCCAATATTCCTGATTTCAATGACATGTTCGCCCAGTTTTACTTCTGCACAATCCTGATGCGCCTCGACAACCCCCACTTCCAGGATGTTACGATCACCAATGAATTCGGTGACAAAGAGATTCTTTGGATTGTTGTATATCTCCCGGGCTCTCAAGCCCGGCAATACATCGAAGCAAAGTTGTCTTGCCGCAGCCGGGCCTAGAAGCGTTAGAAATTCCCCCTGCTCGATCTCGAAGGAAATATCCTTTAGAACATGGAAATCACCGAAGTATTTATTCAGGTTTACCAGACTAAGCAGCGGCTTTTTCCCAAAAAACTTCCTTCCTCAATACAGTTTCCAATTCGAAGGAACCAGCAAGTATTGTTTTACTAGTTCCATGCTACCTAATTTTGTTACCGTCAAGGTTAGTAATGATTGAGCAAAAACCCAGCCTCAAAGGACTGGGTTTAGAATTAAGCTGTCTCAATCTGCCAGCGCAATGCCCACTCACGGATCTCATCTTTAAACCTGGCCAATTCCTCAGTTGTCAGGTTGCGCAATGCGCCCCTGACACCACCGGCTGGAATCCCGCGCAGGGTTAAGGCTTCTTTAAAGATGGCCAGATACCTGCCGTCATGTGTTATAGCCCGCAGCTCATCGATACACTTTTGCATTCTTCGTCCTTCAGCAAGATCACCACGTACCACTGCATCGTATAGTCTCACAAACGGTTCTGGAAATGCAGAGCTGTTGCCGGAAATCAATCCTTTCGCTCCACAGACAAGCCCTGGAAAATCTAACCCGTCACACCCTACCAAAACCGTGCATTTTTCGCCACTGGCGTATAGGTAATCCTTAAGCTGCATAAGATCAGGACTGCTTGTTTTTACCCCGGCGAAATTCGGAATCACATCCACCAACCGCTGATACAGCGACGCACCAAGGTTGTTGACAGTATTCCCGGGTATATTGTAAGCATAAACAGCCAGTTCCGGAACGCTGGCAGCAATCCTTTCAAAATAAGCGCAGATCGCTTGTTCGTCCAGGGGATAGAAATAAGGCAGGACAACGGAAATGGCCTTAATACCCACATCCCGGGCGCTTTCGGCCAAACTTACGGCGTTATCTGTAGAAACATCGCCGACATGAGCCAGAATAGGGACCCGGTTTTGCACTGATTTGGCTGCGGCCTCGAACAGTTCCGCCCGCTCTTTCACACTCAGCAGCAAACCTTCTCCTGTTGTTCCGGCGACAAAGAATCCATTTACGTTTTTGCTGATCAAAAACTCAAGATAATCTTTGAAAAGACCAAAATTGACCTGATTCGAATCCTCATGCAGCGGCGTTATGGCAGCTACAATAACACCATGAATGCGACTATCCACAGCAAAGCCTCCCTCGTTTTTACAATCAATACCATACATCAATTATGCATTGTTAAATTTAAACCTTCTTTATTATTAACAAAGGAATCGTTACTTAAATCGGTCGACCTCCGCTGCCCAGGTCTCAACCGCATTGACCATCGTTTTAGCTCATTATAAGACGATTGACTCGTTCCGTGATGGAGTGCGAGGGAGTTCTCTAATGAAGGCAATTGTGGACCGTGGGTATGGAAAAGCCCATCGGATGCTGTCGGATATGGATTTCCGGATTCATTTACTTGACACACTTAATAAGGAACAAGAAGCTCTTGAAAAGGACTATTGGCAAGGCCGCACCCTAAGCTTTGGAGATTTGACGAATCTTTCAGGTAAAGGTCTAGGCTTGGTTTTTACGTTTACAGCAAGGGTAAGCGGGATGATTGAAAACACTGCTTGTTTGCAACGCTTGGGACGGGCCATTGGGCAGATCGTATATACCATTGACTGCCTAGAAGATCTTGAGACAGATTTGGCCAAGGGGCGCTTTAATGGGTTGCAAGCAGCGGGCATGGTTGAGGACGGGAGGTTAACAGCAGAATCACTCTCTGCATTGAACTACTTCTGACATCGAACAGTAAATGAATTATACGTTAGCCTTACAGAACTGCAGGTTTATCGGTACGCACCCATTATCAAGAATATTATTTCTGAAGCCTTGATTGCAGCTTTTAGTAAACTATTTGCTCTGTAGATTGAGCTAAAAGTATCTGGTTGAAGATTTCCTCCAACAATTTGGAAAATACTTCCTTCCCATTTGATAAAAATAATCCGTGCAAAAGTTCTTCGGTTATAGTAATATTTAACTGAGCCATGGTTCGTCCTCCTCGGTTTTGTATTTGTTAGCAACTATATTTTACCGAAGTATGAGCCATGGCTCAACTTCTTTTTACATCATTATATAGACTTAATCGGAGGTGGATGAGGCACATTTTTACTAAGAGTATCGCATTGGCATAGACTTGTTTATTAAGTATCCAATATGAAGGGAGATTTTTATGAGAGGTAAACACATCTTTTTAATGCTTGTGATTGTCCTGTTGGTAGGCGTTTATGGTGTTGCCATGTCAGCAGAAGTGACTAATGTAGTGGTTCGACCAGGTTGGGCTCCTGATGCTCAAGGTGGACCAACAAGCAAAACTGTTTTAATAGCATCTCGTATACAGGCAGCCAAATATGATGGTTATCAGAGCCTTGACTCCACTGAACCAATTTTCTTTGATGGCGAACGAGTTGAATGGAACGGGAAGGTTTTTCTCCTTGATGAGAACACCATTTTTCTGGATTACCGCCTTGACAGTGAGCAAATCAAAGACAACCCCTATGCTTTTAACAATATCCAAGCAGCGGCCAAGGCATTAAAGCATGGGACACCACAAAAACCAATGCTGCTCCTTACGGCTCCAGGTGTCTACTGGGTCGATGACCCAGATGACCCAGAGATTCGCCGTGGCGCACAAGGGTTACCTCCTTTTGGCATGACTATTGCCTGTGACTATCTCTATTTCTATGGCCTCAATTCAACAGCAGACAACATCGTATTTGCCGTAAACCGTGGCCAGACCCAGGGAGCTTCAGGCAATTTTACTATGTTTAGTATCCAAGGAGTTGGATTAAGGTCGGAAAACGTTACATTTGGCAATTATTGCAACGTCGATCTGGAATTTCCACTCGATCCCAGCCTGTCCCGGAAGAAACGCAGCGAAGCCATTGCCCAGGCTCAGCTTTTCTATTACAGCGGGAACGATGGGATTGCCATCAACACCAACTTTATCAGCCGCTTAAATCTACTCCCTTTTGCTACAACGTACCTGAATTGCCACCTTGAAAGTAGCGGGCATGCCTCTTTCTATAACGGTATCTATATCGGATGTTCTTTTGAGTTTTACGGTGCGAATTTTGCCTCCGGCAAATTCTTTGACTGCGATATCTATATCACCCCATTTGTCAGCAACTACCAAGGCAAATCCACCTATTACTTTGGTTTTGTAGATGGAACGGAAGCCGGCGGCGTCTGCATCGACACAAGGTTTTACCGCAGCAAGGAAATGATTGACAACAACATTGCCTTGGAAATCTCTTGGGATCGAATCCCTCAGTCAGCAACCACTAGAGGTTATCAACATAATGTTACTCTGGATGGCAAGCCCTATGTAATTCAAGAAGTGGCAACGCCAGGCGCGACAGTGATCATAGACGAGGGGTCAGAATTGCTAAAGGCATTCAAGGTTGAACATGGCGGTCAAACATACTACAACATCCCGAACATCACTTCGGGCAAAGATCCCTTCGGCTATGTCGATGTGATCAAAGCAGCTGCCCGGGCCAATGGGAAAGATGAAAACTACTATCTTAACATCCCTTACGCCGCGTCACTAAGGCTCGACTCGAATACGATCCGCTCAGGCCAATCCATCGCCACTATGACCTATAGTGTACAGTCTGGATCACTTGAATCTAGTCAAGCGCTCGGCGGATGGACCTTCACCGCAAGCGATCCAGCTATGGTAGAAATTATACCCAACGCTGATCAAACTATCACCGTTTCCGGTACAAACAACACTACAGAACCGGTCGATGTAATAATTATCGCCAAGAACCAACTTGGCATTGAAGCTGCCGCCCGGATAACTGTTGAACCAGCTTATCTTGAAACACCAACAGTTACGCAAGATCCGGTGATCAAACCTCCAGCAGATGGATATGTTGAACTGCACTACGAACTGAGCAGTGACGCGGACTTGGGTGATCATTCACTAATCAGCTGGTATCGCACCACCGATCCAGCGAGTTCTCAACCTTTTAAAGTAGCAGTCAGCCGGCTGGATCAACCGGAAACTGCCTACAAGCTGTCTGAAGGCGATATTGGATATTATCTCGCCGCTACTATTGCTCCGAAGCATAAGCTAAGTGATACTGGGAAATCTGTGACAGTATACAGCAGCTTCAAGATCCGTGAGCAAGATGTTGTAGATCGTTCAATCAACACTAATTTCAAAAACTTGCCCACAGATCCTCAACCACAGATCATTCCAGGCACCTGGACACTGGACGGATATTTCTCACCGGAATGCTATGATGATAAAGGGAAACCTCGGTACACTGCCAATTCTAATTCTTGGACATATGACGCTGGAGAGGCCGGTTCCAAAGATTATTACGGGCTGAATCAGACTGCTCGCGGAGCACGGTTATTTTACACTCCCTCGCCTCGAGATTACCAGGGCATGACCGTCCGAGCCAGGTTTGCTCCCGATAAAAGCGCAGGTCAAGGTTTTGGTTCTGCAACTGATCAATTCCTGGACGTCTTCATTAAATTCGACCTTGAAACCATGACTGGTTATGCACTGCGAATTCAGCGATTTAGTGCGGATGAGATCAACGCAATTGGCTTCAATGGCGATGGAGCGGTGGCCGGGTGTGCTTTCTTCCTTGTAGAGTACAGGGATGGTATCACTACCGTAATCTCTGACAAGATCATGTCCAGTGCCTTCCTGTCTGAATGTACCGTAGAGCTAACAGCAAAAGACAATAGGCTGCTGGCTTCAGTCACTTCCACTGCCGGAAACCGGAGCGGTGATCAGTTTGATTTTCCAAGAGAGGTTCATTTTGACATACCGATTGCAGGCAACGGTTATGGTGGAACCGGAATGCTGTTTACCGGAACAGTGGGCTCAAACTCGGTCCTGGTAACCGGATGGGAAACTTATTGGGACTAAGCGAGAAATTTATCAAGCTTAACCCAAAAATTCTAGATCGACCCAGTCCTGTGTGATATAATAAGAAAAATATTCCACTCACCAGCAGCCTGGAAACGGAGGGTTACCAATGACACAAACCTTGAATCCCTTTGAAAACGCCCAGAAACAGATTAAAACAGCTTGTGACAGGTTAGGGGTAGAGCCGGCTGTTTACGAGATCCTAAAACAGCCCATGTACACCTTGGAGGTTAGCATCCCGGTAACCATGGATAATGGCACGGTAAAGACGTTTGTCGGTTATCGATCCCAGCACAATAACGCTGTTGGCCCGTTCAAAGGTGGGATCAGGTTTCACCAGAATGTGACACAGGACGAAGTCAAAGCGTTGTCCATGTGGATGACCTTCAAATGCGGTGTGGTCGGTTTACCATACGGCGGAGGCAAAGGCGGTGTGGTCGTTGATCCTCATGCCCTGTCCGAAGGTGAGTTGGAGAGGCTGGCCAGAGGTTACGCTCGGGCTATTGCACCGATCATCGGTGAGAAAGTCGACATTCCCGCCCCTGATGTTGGCACCAATGGGCAAGTAATGGCCTGGATGGTTGATGAATACCAGAAAGTGACCGGAAAATTTGCACCAGGAGTGTTTACTGGCAAGCCTGTTCCTTTCCATGGTTCGTTAGCCAGGACTGAAGCTACAGGATATGGGGTCGCATGGATCGCCAGACAAGCTGCGGAAAAAATTGGTTTGGAATTAGAAGGTGCCAAGGTCGCTCTCCAAGGATTCGGCAACGTAGGTTCCTACACTGCAAAATACATTGCTGAACATGGTGTCAAGATTGTGGCTATCGCAGATCATACTACAGGACTGTATAACAGCAGCGGTTTGGATATCGATGCTTTATTTGAATATGTGAAGGCTAATAAGGTGATTAAAGGGTTCCCCGGAGCTAAATTGGAATTTCCGAAGGAAGAAATCATTACCTGGGATGTAGATATACTGCTTCCGTGTGCTCTCGAAACCGTGATCACAGTCGAAAATGCTGCCAACGTAAAAGCCAAAGTTGTGGTTGAGGGTGCAAACGGCCCCACTACACCAGAGGCAGAGCAAATTCTCAACGAAAAAGGGATTTTAACCGTACCAGATATCCTGGCAAACAGTGGTGGTGTAATCGTTTCTTATTTCGAATGGATCCAGAACCTAATGGGTTATACTTGGGGTTTTGACGAAGTCCAGGCTAAACAGCGGTCTCTGATGCTCAAAGCTTTCAACGAAATTTGGGACTTGAAAGAGGAACACCAAGTCGACATGCGGACAGCAGCATATATGATTTCAATAAAAAAAGTAGCTGAAGCTGTGAAGCTTAGGGGTTGGATCTAAAAAGGACAGGGGACGGTTCTGTGTCCACCCTGTCTATCCACGCTGTGTCAGTCGACTAAAGTTGGTTGCCCTTTCTTAATACGTAAATGATGAAGTCTGGAACTCTCAATTCATCATCAAGTTCAGGATATGGATCATGAGTTTTCAAGTGCGACACCAGCCGCATCCTGTGGAACGCATGGGATGTAAATTAACAACAATGATATGTAAAGCCCTGAGGGAAACCTGAGGGCTTTACATATCACGTTCAAAACCTATGCAGATAGATTTCTCAGCGAAACAGCTTCCACACTGCACTGCTTGACTTAAGGTATATGGCCATTGTCATCTGGTATTGCATCTGACAATTGCCTGGCAATAGCAGTGACCGATCAATTATCTGTCATTTGCTCTGGCAATCATCAGTGCCCCAATTACACCTGATTCATCACCTAATGCCGCTTCACAAATCTCTACACTGGAGCCCAGAGAACTTGCTTTAGTGATGTCCAGCAAAGTGCCCTTGGTCGATTCGAGAATTAGATCTCCAGCCTTCATTACTCCTCCGCCGAGGATGATCTTTTCAGGACTGAACAGATTGATCAAATTCGCAAGCCCGATTCCCAAATAATATCCAGCGGTAGTGAGAATTTCCTGAGCCACCTGATCCCCTTGCTGTGCCGCCCGGCTTACCAGGGCAGCCGTTACCTTACGTTATCTCCCTGGCAGAGATCAATCAGTATGCTTGGCTTACGTTTCTCCACCACTTCTTTGGCCCGGTTGGCAATGGCAGTCCCTGAACTTAACGCTTCTAGACAGCCGTTGTTTCCACAACCGCACTGAGGACCTCTGGGATCGATAATCATGTGCCCGATTTCGCCAGCCTTGCCGTCTCTGCCGCGATGGAGTCTGCCGTCGATAATGATCCCACCACCGATTCCGGTACTCACCGTGATATAGATTAAGCTGCATGCCCCTTTCCCGGCACCCCAAGACCATTCACCTACCTAGCAAAGTTTAACTCAATTCCTAATCTCCAGCGGTTATTTCGTCTTACCTAAACTCCAAAATACCCCATACACTCGGATCATGCATCAAAGACCCATCTCCAGTCCAAGCTATTTGCGGCACATACTCTGTACCTGGGCATGGGTAGTCAATGTCTGTAACCACAACATTAAAGCTGATGCGATCGCCTACAGCAGGAGCATACAGCGGAATGCTGCTGTTACTAAAATTCTTCCACGGTATCTTGGCTTCAAAAGTAAATCCTAATGCTGTTTCTTTGGCAGCAGCCTGGTACCCTTCTAAAACACTTTCTCCACCATCCATTCCCTGCGACCAGAACATCTTTTTATCTTTCACCATGGAGCGGTCAATACCGGTATCCCAGGCGCAACCCATGCAGCGCTATTTCTTGAACTGTTTTCGAACCATTTCTAAAATGCTCAACCAAATGTCCAGCAACTTCCTCGTTTGACATTCCGCGTTCCACCAGCAAGCCCATCGCAGCTTCCCGCGCCCAGATCTTCCCATGTTTCAAGTAGGGTACTAAGTACTGCATGGCAAATCCTTGCTTGGCCCACTCGAGTAGGTAGCCGCTAGGTGATCAGCCTAGCGGCTTTCCTCTCACATGGTGCGTACGGGCCGCGTACACCGCTCCTGAAGAATCTACCGCCGTTCATAGAACTGCGACACAATACCAACACTGTACTTCGTTAGGTCCAAAAGGCCAATCTCCATGAATCAACTGTTGGGCAGAACTAGACTCAGCAAAGGACTGGCCGAA
>JAAYNP010000056.1 GCA_012520795.1 Bacillota bacterium | reverse complement strand
CGCGTCGGTGGTTACCGGTTCGTAATCCATGATCTCTGATTCGAAGCTGATAGTCGCCCCGGAAACTCCATCACCATACTGGTCTTTGACAGTGCCGCTCACTGTGTAGGCAGACGAAGCCGTTCTAGCGATAAAATCAGCACTGCTGCTGGCTTTGCTGACGGTTATGCTCTCTGGTTCAAACGTAAACCCTTCCTTGGACGGGGTGGCTGTCCCTGTGCCTTGAAAGACAGCTTCCCATCTGCCTTGCGCGTTGGTGATGACTTCACTCTCTGTCGCTCCCGTCAGCTGGATGAGTACACCGGAAGCCGGTTTCCCAGCAGCAGTTTCATAGACCACTTTTCCGGAAACGGAGTATGTTTTGCTGCCCCCTCCCGGTTTTCCGCCGACACAGGCGGAAAACAACACTGCACACAACAGAATCAGCCAAAAACTCTTATTAAGTTTCGCAATAATCCCCCGTTTGTTCATATTTAGATGAATTCTGATTCTTCACATGCTAGGCGAAGACCTTTGTTTTTTGACATGAAAGAATGTTAATTTTTTCAAGGCTCCAGCCATGCTCAACGGGGAGATCATAATACACATTTTCTCTCGATGGATATATCCATAATTCCAGCTCAGAGCGGTAATCGAACCGTTTCAGCGCCAGATGCCACTGATCGCCGGTAGTGAACCAATCGGCAATCAGCCTGCCATCATGGTAGACTTCCGCCCTGTCGCCAAGATAGTCAATCTGCAGCAATAATTCACAAATTTGATCGAGATTCTTGGCATCGATCATAACCTTGTATTTCCGGTACCTGCCCTCATCTCCATCTCCTTCGCCAAAGTAGGCAAAGCTGACGTCATATTTCGCCTGGTCAAAGTTAATCGTCTTGGTTTGGCGCGCTCCGTTAGTGCCATAGTAAGTTATCTCTTCCGTAGGATTGCTGGAAACGGCAAAAATTTCACCATCTTCCTCGTATAAAATGCAATCGGCGATGATCAGCCTGTCGCCGAACTTGTAGGCCCGCTCCGCTTCCCTTGTCTTCAAGGTGATCACCCGGCCGGGCTCTCTGGCATACTGATACCAAGGCGTGTGATCAGTGTAGAATACATAATAATCACCTAGTTTACAAAGCAATGAAGCGTTGGTCTTTAGAAGCAGCGCATTGCCCATCCGCAAGTGATAGGGAATCACTAAACAGTTTCCAGGATCAATATCAATGTTTTCCAATGTAATTGTTTGATCTTTGAAATGGAGGCTGCAGCTCCAATTTTTATGGGCCTTCATAATCCGTTTGCGCTGGTGGTTATTTATGAACAAAAACCCTTCGCCCGTCTTATGGTTGTGCCTGACGGCAGCCCGCACCGTTTCCAGATCTTCTGGAGACTGGGGCCTGATATCTGGAAGGTACACTTCCGCCGGGGCCAGGATTTCCTCAAAGTCTTGAATGAACAAATGCAGTTTTTTCAGCTTACCGTAGGAAGCATTGAGCATTCCCGATTCCCTGATGCAGGTTTGGAAATCATAGCTTTTGATCGGCAGATCATTGTAATATCCGGTTGCCTTGGATTCCTGAAGAGTGGAATAGCGTCCGTCGGGGTTGTACCCTCCGTGGTACATGTAATAGCCGATCAAGTTTGCTCCGGAGCCAAGGGCACACCAAGCTTGGGCTTCAATATCCTCAGGATACGGGTATGGCCTGCGGTGAGCGGTAACTTGGAGACCGCCCCCCAGTTCGGCAGTGAGGTATGGAGTTGTTTGCTGTTGATCCTCAGGTCGATCCTGCCCCAATGGCTGGCTTTCAGGCTGCGGTTGCGCCTCGCTTGCCCCAGCAGTTGCCGGGGCTAAATCGGAACCAATATTTTGATCATCATAAAAAGGAATGAACAAGAACTGCTCTGACGCCGGCAGTTCCTCTGTATGCTGTGCCCAGGGGGCATCGACGTAGCCGCCGTAAACCGGCAGCGTTTCGCCCTCGAGGACATAGGCTCCACCCCAGGCTGTCACCGTATAGTATGGAGTGACAAAACCCAGCTCTTGAGCTATTTGCTTGAGGGTCCGCAGATGCTCCAGCCCTTCAGCTTTTGTTTTAGGCCGCTGATAACAGTGGCCATATTCATTCTCAAGCTGGATGCCGATCACCGGGCCTCCATCTTTGCACATCATGCCCTGTGCCTGTTCCGCCAGCTTCTCCCAATAGCGGCGGACATAGTAGAGATACTTGGGATCATTCTGCCGCAGCGGAAATCCGCCGTGAACTAGCCAGTCGGGGAAACCGCCGTTGCGGCACTCGCCGTGGTTCCAGGGCCCGATTCTCAACCAAACCGGCATCTCAAGCTCTTGGCAGATTTCCAGGAAGCGTCTTAAATCTCTTGATCCTGTAAAGTCCCATTCGCCCTCTCTTTCTTCATGATGGATCCAGAAGACATACGTTGAAACAATGTCGATGCCGCCGGCTCGCATTTTCAAGACCGCTTCCCGCCACTCGTCAGGATGCCAGCGGGAAAAGTGCAGCTCCCCCATGACCGGTAGGATTGGCCTGCCGTTTTTCAGCAAATACCTGCTGTTGACCTCGTAACGGTCGCCATTTTTGGTTTCACCTGACATGGCAAACAGTACAGGCTGGTGCCCGCTTTTCCCAATCTGAAACTGCATAGGAACCCTCCTCACCAGCAGCTGATACTTTGGATTCACTGTCGGACTCACTACAGTTCTATTTCATTCAACGCCTCCAGCACTACAGGCATGGATTCTTTCCAATTATGGGGATACTGCTCCGAAACCTCGAAAGCAAGACGCCGTCCCTCTGGGGCCCCCTGGCTTACCAGTTTGGCAACCAGTTCCTTCAATTCCTGAGGCGGCAGATCGTAGTTGGATACATTGATATTCACCCAAAACAGCTTTTCCGGCCAGGCTGCCCGGCACTGATCGAGAGTCAGATCCCCCTCAGGCGGTGGTGTCAATGATTCAATCAGATCGATGGGAGCTGACGCAATCAAATCTTTGCAGCAGGCCAGTTTTCCGTCGTAATGAGTGCCAACGATCTTGCCGCTTTGCTGCAGAACTGGAAACAGTTCCTTGTAGACTGGCAGATGGTATTGGGCAAACCGTACCGGCCCCATGGTTTCTGCCGTAAAATTCTCCAACACCGACACAAAGCGGCCCGGGCCTCCGGCAATCAGCTCTACCTGCCTTCGAAAGCCTGTAAGCAGTGCGTCATACAGCTCCGCCACCTCTGCTGCATAGTCATAGAGGTGGTAGGCGAAATTCTCCAGTCCCACATAGTCCACCAGTATCGTCTGGAGGGGAGTCCTGCCGGCGGCAATCAAAGCGATGCCGTAGGGCTTGATCTGCTCCTGCTTGACGAGAAATCCTGCGTAATCCGGCGCATACTGTGTGTTTTTGGCGATATAAATCATTACCCCGTAATCTTCCCGGGTTTCCAGCCAGTATTTTTGTGTCCACCCCTCCGCCGAGACGGTGGAGATCTCCCCAACAGGCGTGATCATGGCGCGGCGGGTGAACACACACCCGTTCTCGGTGTAAGTTTCCTGCCTGAACTCGATGTCCCGGCGGATCACTTTGACCGAAGGCACGCGCCAGGTCACTCCCAAGCCTGCCTCGAACAAAGCCTGCCAGGCAGGATCGTGCTGAGTGTGGCACCATTCATTCTGATAGATCGTATACGGAATCCGGTCCGGTTTTTCCCCGCACCAGAAAGCTTCCAGCCGTTCATGGATGTTCATTGGAATCCTCCCTCCACTGCCGAAGGGCACCGCTACTCTTCCAGAGGACAGATGATCTCGTACTTGCCGGGCGGCAACACAGCGATCAGTTTTCCGCTTCTGTAGGTGTACTGCACCCAGCTCTCCGCCATAGGACGTCCGTCGACGGTGACGCCCAGGATCGACGGCGCCTGAAGCTCAAGCTCCGCTTCTGCGTTGAACGGAACCGCAAAGCTGTAGCGGATGGCGTTCTCAAGGTACTCCCAACCGCTCTCATAGCGCCCCGCGGCCGAATCGAGCACCGCTCTGGCCCAGTTCAGCGCCGGGTTCGGCTGCGGTGCCAACCGGGCTTTTCTGAATCCCGGATAAGCCTCCACAGGCTGGATCCCACACATGTGGCGGTACATCCACTCTCCAATGGAACCGTAAGTATAGTGGTTTAGAGAATTCATGCCCAACTCTCCAAATCTGCCGTCGGGCAGCAGTGAATTCCAGCGCTCCCAAATGGTTGTAGCGCCAAGCTTCACTGCATAAAGCCAGCT
>JAAYNP010000055.1 GCA_012520795.1 Bacillota bacterium | reverse complement strand
TTAACCAATTTCTTGATAAAGATAATACCAAAGGCTGTGATCGGGAGAAGTAAGTCAGTAAGGGGTTCACAGAGAGCCAAGGGATGGTGCGACTTGGCAGCTGCCGCTGGCCGAAATACACCCTTGAGCCGCGGGCTGAAATGGCAGTAGGCCTTGCCGCATACCGGCGTTACCGGTTAGGGAAGTGATGGCTTCCTGAAAATGAGTGAATCTGTTAATCAGATTAAGACAGGTGGTACCGCGGTGTTAAGTCGTCCTGAAAGATGGGCGGCTTTTTTGTTGTGGATTTGGTTACAAAACAGAGTGGAACGGAAACGACTATACACAGAGGGGTGGAGTTTATGAACAAAGTCAGGTTTTATTCCGGCGAAGCAATCCCGGTGGAAATGCACAAAGTGAGGATTGTGCAAAAACTGAGCCTGCTTACCATCGGAGAACGTTTGACAGCCATTCAGATGGCCGGCAACAACACCTTTTTGCTGCGAAACAGGGATGTCTACCTGGACATGCTTACCGACAGCGGCGTCAATGCCATGAGTGATCGCCAGCTGGCGGCTATGATGGAAGCGGATGACAGCTATGCAGGTTCAGAGACCTTTGCCAAACTGGAAGCAAAGTGCACCGAGTTGTTTGGGACAAAGTACTTCCTTCCGGCTCACCAAGGCCGGGCCTGCGAGCATATTCTGGCCAAGGCCTTTGTCACACCGGGCAGTGTTGTGCCCATGAACTACCATTTCACGACCACCAAAGCCCATATCACCCTATGCGGGGGCAGTGTTGTGGAAACGCCTATTGATGAAGCCTACCAGATCGCCAGTACATATCCGTTCAAGGGCAATATGGGCATTGACAAGCTGCGCCGCGCAGTGGAAGAGCATGGTGCCGGCAGGATCGCCTTTGTGCGCATGGAAGCAGGGACAAACCTGATTGGCGGCCAACCGTTTTCTCTGGGAAATCTGGAGCAGGTAAAGGCATTGTGTGACCAATTCGGCATACCTTTGATCCTTGATGCCAGCCTCTTGGCTGACAATCTCTACTTCATCAAAGAGCGGGAAGAAAAATACAAGGATTGGAGCGTCAGCAAGATTGCCCGCCGCATCTGTGCTTTATCCGATATCATCTATTTCTCCGGCCGCAAGCTGGGTTGTGCCCGGGGCGGAGGGATTATGACAAGCAATGAAGAGTACTACCAGAAACTGCGGGAATTTATCCCCCTCTATGAAGGGTTTCTCACCTACGGAGGGATGTCTGTGCGGGAAATGGAGGCTATGGCTGTAGGGCTTGAGGAAACCATGGAGCTGGACATGATCAGCCACGGCCCCCAGTTTATTGCCTACATGGCCGGGGAACTGGAAAAGCGGGGAATCCCCGTGGTCACACCGCCCGGCGGGTTAGGGTGCCATCTCGATGCCATGGCGTTTGTCGATCACCTGCCCCAAGAACAATACCCAGCCGGTGCGCTGGCTGCCGCCCTGTATCTTGCCAGCGGTGTCAGGGGTATGGAACGGGGGACCTTGTCTGAACAGCGGGAACCCGATGGATCAGAGCGCCTGGCGGACATGGAGCTGTTACGCCTGGCACTGCCAAGAAGAGTGTTCACCCTCAGCCAGGTCAAATATACTGTCGACCGTATCTGCTGGCTCTATGAAAACCGCCGCCTGATCGGTGGGTTGAAGTTCGTGGAAGAGCCGGCGACTCTGCGCTTTTTCTTCGGCAGGCTGGCACCGCTGTCCGACTGGCAGGAAAAGCTGGCTGCCAAGTACCGGGCTGACCTGGGCGAATACTAAAATAAGGCCAGCCTCCCGCCTTTGATCAACCGGGAATCTGGCCTCTTAAACCTCTGGAGCGGTTGCCGGTAACTAACTGTGAAAATACCGGGTTAGATCTGATCGATATTGTCAATGCCTGCGCCAAAACCGGAAAGGTGGTTGATCGGCAGGGAAAAACAAATCCCGTTTCCGGGGGTGGTAAGCCCTGCCGCTTTGGTAATACTTTCCATAATAGCCCGTTTTTTCTCTTGGGGAGCCACAATCAGAATCAGGTCCTTTTCCGGTTCAATGGTGATGCCGAGGTACTTGATGGCTTCCTTCGAACCTAGGCCGCGGGCATGAATCACAGTCCCGCCTGTGGCGCCGGCTGCTTTGGCTGCTTCCATGGCCTGCTCAAAGAAACCACTGTTGACAATGGTTACAATCAAATGAATTTTGTGTTCCGAACTTGTCGGCATGACTTCACTTCCTATCTCCAGATTGTGATCAGCTTGTCCAAGGATCTCGGAAACCACGTTGCTGATGCCGGTTAAACTGATGCTGCAGCAGATGCCGGTGCCCGGCTTGGAAAAGTCGATTGATTGGCCCAGCTTCTGAATAAAGTTTAGCGCCATCCTGCTGGTCTGCAGTGTAATCGCAATGATTTTCTTTGGGCCGCCGTATCCCAGGATGTCATAGACTGCAGATTTCGCGGTCCCCAAGCCGTACACCAGGAAGGCAACCGGCATTTGACATGCCTGCAAGGTGCTGTTCAGCCGATCTTTAAGGCTGTAGTCCAAAATGGTAACCAAAGCTTCGACTCTGCTGTCACTGTCCATTGTTAACCACCCTCCATTCCGGGTTTGGTAATCATTTCAAGCTGCCCAACCCATTTTCCTTGGAAAATATACCCGCGCGTCAGTCAGGTGTCTGTGCCGGCTCAGGAACCTCATCAATGTCAATGATGGTCTCTTCAGCCGGAAGCTCCATTTCATGGGCTAATCTTCTCGATCTGAGGGCATATCTGGCACCGAACAGCTGCAGGGTAATAACGGGGAATAAAGCCACCAGGGCTACGATCCCAAAGGCATCGGTAAATATGTTGCCGCCGATGGTTTCACTGGCGCCAATGGCAAAAGGCAGCATGAAGGTGGCTGCAAGCGGGCCTGAAGCGACAGCGCCGGAGTCAAAAGCAATCGCTGAAAACAGCTTCGGCACAACAAAGGTCAGCAGCAGTGCCAAGATATAACCGGGGGCCACAAAGTAGAGAACGGACAGCCCTGTTGCCACCCGTACCATAGCCAAGGCAACAGACAACCCGACGCCCACCGATAGGGCCAAACCCATGGATTTGCCGGAGATGGCGCCCGCTGTGGCGTCCTCAACCTGCCTTTTCAAGACAAACACGGCCGGTTCGGCCGAAACAACCAGATAGCCCATTACCAATCCAACCACCGGCAGAACCCACGGGCTGGAATTGGCCACCAGCAAGCTGCCCAGCAAGTAGCCTGCGGGCATGAAACCCACATTGGCGCTGGCCAAAAACAAAACCAGGCCCAAGTAGGTATAAACAGTGCCCACAGCTATCTTCGAAAGCGCTCTAGGCCTCAAGCGCAGTTTCAGTACCTGGAAAATGGCAAAAAGCCCGAGGATGGGTGCCAAGGCAATTGCCACCTGCCCTAACTGGGCCGCAATACCGCTTTTGTACAACCGGGCAATATCTGCCAGGGATTCCACCTCAGCCGCTGCTATGGTGCTCCCTCCTACAGGCGAAAAGAACACGCCAAGGATCAATACTGCAATGATGGGGCTGATCAGGGTCAAGGCAACCAGGCCGAAACTGTCCTCGTGAGTCGCCTTGTCGCCGCGAATCGATGCCAACCCCAACCCAAGGGCCATTACAAAAGGCACCAGGATCGGGCCGGTTGAAACCGCTCCCGACTCCCAGGCAATGGAAAGAAAATTGATGCTGGTGAAGCGGGAAAGGATCATTGCAAGCGTATAAAGGCCGATTAAAACGTATGACAGGCGCCACCGAAACAGGATCCGCATAAACGCCAAAACTATCGCCAGGCCAACACCAATGGCCACGGTGAAAATAACAACAGGATCAGGGACACCGCCGATCTGAGCTGCCAAAAGGATTAAATCCGGCTCGGCAACGGTGATAAAGACCCCGATTAGGAAAGTAACAAGCACAATCAGAGTCAGTTTTCTGCTTTTAACTACAGATGAGCCCACATGTTCACCAATTGGAATTAATGATATGTCCACCCCCAGGTTAAACAGTGCGATCCCAATGATCATAATGATTGCACTGACCAAGAAAAAAAACAGCCTCCAAAGGGGCAGCTGCGCAATTGTAAAATTGAGCACCAATACAAGCAGGATAATTGGGATTACTGACGAGGATGATTCCTTGAGTTTATCCAACAACAATTTCAGCATTCTACCACCTCAACCAAATACTCTTCATAGGCATTGATGCATTTAAACGGTGGAGTCAAGGATGGCCGGGCTAGCGGGTTTGGCCCCCGAAGTCAAAGTACAAGGGGTTTTCGAAATCCTGGAGATGATAAAATGCCAGCCGCCGCCCGCTCAGATCATAAACGATTGACCAAAGTGTCTTGATATCGCCGTTTTGAGCCGCTGCAGCCAAAGCATTTTTCAGGCCTTCGTGGGAGAGAACCCCATTCCCCGCCTCGAGATGTTCCATTAATGTCTTGTAGCGGAGCTGACTGTTCGATCCTAATCCTACCAGATAATACTCGGGTGACAGAAAGTGATTCGTCACCACCGGCGCCTCCACAACATGCATTTCATTATGGACGTATTCTACAACGACAGAGCGCCCCTTTGCATCAGCCAGGGCAAAATGATAATCAGTATCGACAGATGCATGCATGTCAAATTGCGCTAAAAGCTCCAAAGCCTCATCCACATCGGCCGCCCGATCAAGCAGCAGGCGTACTGCGGCAGTGGTGGTTAGATCCGGCTTTTCAGTATCTTGGTTGGTCTGCGCCCCATGGGCGATCGCAAGGACCGCCACACAGAGGCCCTTTTCATTCATGCCATCAAGGGGGGCATAGACCAGGGCAAGCATTTTGAACTTGTCCATAAACCCCGGTGCTGATAGATCCTGCCCGAACCCCAGGAAATTGATATTGGTTGTGGATATGGAAGCATAACCGCTTTGAGGGAGCGTGCGGATGATCAGGGCGGTGCCCTTGTCTAGATCAAAGTTGCGCCCAAAGCCGTAACCTCCTCCAGGCAGTTCGGCAGCGATGGTACTGCATTCTACCAACTCTTTGGGAGCCTCATACTTATACAGGCCTTTGGTAAAGAACCGCGTCAAAAACGCTGTCAGCTCGGCATCACTGGCCGCCCCTCCCTGCTTCAGGAAATCAGCCAGCCCGTAATCTCCTTTGTATTCCATGTAAAAGAGGCCCTCCTGAAGCTTGGTAAATGAGCTGATTGCTCTTAGCTGATCGCCAACCAGAAGATTCCCACCCGCAAGGATAATCAACACCAAAAGGCCAATGGCTGTGGCAATTCTCAGGCGGCTGATCACTGTGGCCCCTCTGTCTGCGCCAAGTCGGTGATTCATAATCATCTCCTCCACTAAGATCTCATAACCTTCAGTTAAACCAATCGTTTCACAATCCTATTCAACCTTGATAACACCGCACTCGCACTGCCATATTCAGCGATGACAAAAAACGGCCCCGCCATGGTACGCATTAATCAGAAACTAATCAAGATGCGCGGCAGGGTCTAACTCACGTCTTATTATGTGATCAAAACAGAAAAAAGTCAACTGCAAAACCTTCTATACTAAAGCACATGAAATGGAGACCGAAACCTCGGTCTCATCGCATTTTCATAATGGTGGAGATAAGGGGAGTCGAACCCCTGGCCTCTTGAATGCCATTCAAGCGCTCTCCCAACTGAGCTATATCCCCACACTTGGT
>JAAYNP010000054.1 GCA_012520795.1 Bacillota bacterium | reverse complement strand
CATTTCGCAGGGCCTGCTGAAACGCTGAAATACCCTTGCCTTCGAATATCTGCCGTACTGATTCCTCAACAACCTCCTTGAAGGATAACACTAGACTCTCATCGAATACTAAATCCATAGAAGATCTTACCTCTTGAGTACTTTGTACTCGTCCACATGCAGGGACGGTGAGATCTTCTTCTATTTTCCAGGCATCATTCCCTGTCCGACAGTAATTTTATACTACGGCATACCTTGTACACAACTTTTCAATAATGATCATGGACACTTGCAATAGGCATTGCAAATCGAACAGTTGTCGCAAATGTAAACCCTTGCGCCAAAGATACTGATGATCGTCTGTTCAACGCGGTTTCCCTGGCACAAGTGGAGCACAATCCTCGCCGGGGCAATGGTGATTAAAGCACTAATCAGGAAATCCTCAAAATCAAATTCGTTGTGATTGATCTCCAAAATCATGCCCTGCAGGTAATCTGTCTGGATCACATCTCCATGAGAATCCAGAATGCGGAAACTTTCCGGTTGATCTATGATTACGTTGACCATCTCGACTCTCGGTTCCTGCAGCTCCACAAAATAACGGAGTAGTGTTACAAACTCCTGATACTCACGTTCGACCAAGTATTCGTCAACCGCACAATCCACCGCATCTTGGAGGAAATGCCAGAATTCCTTGACACGAAAGCGGACAAACCCTTCCAGATTGATCACGTCGTTATCCATAAGGTATTCAGCCAAGGCTGCATGGACTTGGTGGTAGAGGTGATACGGGCAGTTTTCCAGGCGACGGCAGGCGTGGTCAAGGATATGGCTCTGCTCTTCGGGATCAAAATACCCGTAATTCGCCCGTAACAATCGCTTGATCCAAATTAGTGCAAACTGGCGGAAAATAGTGGTTGCAATCGTATTGACAACTTTTAACTCGAAGTTAAGCCCCGCCGGCCGCGGCAGCTCCAGAAAGGTATATACACCTTCGCTGCGCCAGGCTTTATCGTTGAACTCGGCGTCAATCACCGGCCTTAGCGACTCCATCAACGTATTTGACGCTCCTATGGTCAAAACAGACACTGAACCCTCACCTCTTCTTGATCTAGTATATGGTGCGGTCAATAATGATATTCTTTGCGTTATCCCCGGTAAAACTCAAGGATCTGGTCAATTGACTGTTGGTCAGTGAGCACTGGCTCAAAAAGATCACCCACCGCCTTGATTCGCTGGGGAACTGTGGTTATGGTGAAATCCTCTGGCCTGATGTAGTCCAGCTCATCCCAGCTTATCGCAGTTGACACTGGCGCGTGCGGCAGCGGCCTTGGGCTGTACACACCAACAATCGTCTTGCCCGGAAGATTTTGCAAATGATCAATGTAGACCCCGCGGCGCTTTTTTACCAAACGCTCGTTCGTTACCAACTGCGGCTCGAGCCTGACCAATAACCTACCGATAAACTCCACCAGCCAACAGCTCTGTTCAAATGAATACTTGGGCAGAAGCGGTATATAAATGTGGATTCCCGTAGCCCCCGATGTCTTGGGATAACCACGCAGGCCCAGTTCCGCCAAGACATTCCTGATAATTGCGGCAACCCGCCTAGCTTCATCAAAACCCGAAGGAGCAGCCGGGTCCAGATCAATGATGGCAAAGCTGGGCCGATTAGGATCGTTGATACAGTACGTCGCCGGGTGGATTTCAATTACAGCTTGATTGCCCAACCATACCAAAGTCGCCAAATCGTTACAGATAATATATTCGATGGTTTTGGTATCGGTGACAACAGAGATCCTGTCCACCCACGCAGGCGCATATGCGGGACAGTTCTTTTGGTAAAAACCATGGTTGTGAACTCCATCTGGATAACGCGTCAGAGTCAGGGGCCGGCCTGACCAATACTTCAAGGCTACCGGCCCGATGCTGGTAAAGTACTGGATCAAGTCGGCTTTGGTCAGGGCTGGGATTGGCCAGATCAGCTTATCCAGATTAGACAGTTGAATACGTTTCCCGTCAACCTCTACTAACTGCTTCACCATGGGACTGTGCACTCTTCTTGCCTTTTATCTGGGCACAGCCCTCGAAAACTTGCCTGCCGCAGTTTTTTGTCTGCCGTGTATTCCAGATAAGCGATCCGAGCCACCAGTATTGGCTTGACCCAAGCCACCCGGGGAATTGCTGGTTTGGCATCCAAGGGGCAATCACCGTGGATTCCGGCCAGCCCCTTGGCGAGAACCATTTTGTCATGCTCCGAAAAGCCGGTGCCAACATTACCGACATAGACCAGCCGGCAATCTTCATACTGAGCCAGCACAAGCGATTTGAACCCAAACGGTTCGGGGACATAGCCGGCAATAACTGCATAAGTTTCCAACCGGTGTTTGATCTTCAGCCAAGCCCGGCTGCGTTTGCCGGGGAGATAATGACTGTCCTTGCGTTTGGCAACCATCCCTTCCAGGTTCAGCCCGGCAATTGCTTGAAAAAAATTTGTCCCCTGATTCTCTACAGCATGGGAGGTAAAAACCTGTGCCGGCAGCAATCTTTCCACTAAACCAATCAACAGCTTCCGGCGCTCAATCAAAGGCAGAGTAAAAAGGTAACGATCCTCCAGGTAAAGCAGATCAAAGACCGCATAGCTGCTTCCGATCTCTTTGCCGCCCTTGAATCTGGACTGCAGTAAAGAGAAGTCAGGCAGCTGATTGCTGCCAAAAGCGATCAACTCACCGTCAAGGATACAGCGCACAGGGAGCTTTCTGAGTTCATCGGCGATCTCACAGAACCGGTTGGTGAAATCTTTCCGGTTGCGGCTGAAAAGCCTAACTTCCCCGTCACAGTAAGCGATGCAGCGGTACCCGTCCCACTTGATTTCAAAAAGGTGTTCATCTGAATCAAAAGGCTGAGGGTGATCCACAGCCAGCATCGGCTCAATCGGCTTATGAAACAACATGTTCTTTTTCCCGCTTGGACTCGGCCTGCTGCTCGGCTGCCTTGAGAGAAGCTTCCAGCGCCGCCACCAGATCAATGATCCGGCCTTTCTCCTGTGGTTTGGCTGCTACAACATCCTGATCACCGGCAATCTTGGCATCGATTAGGTCCACTAGAGCTTTGCGGTAGGTATTCTCATACTGACTTGGATCAAACGGGGCAGTCTGGCTGTTGATCAAGGCGACTGCCATTTCCATCTCCCTGGTGCCGATCTGGACATCTTCCGGTTTGGCTAGTTCATGCGCAGATCGGATTTCTGCAGGGTAAAACATGGTTTCCATAGCCATCAGATCCTGGTAAATCCTGATCGCTGCCATCACCTGCTTCGTACGGATTACCACCCGCGCCAGGGCAATCTTGCCAGTCTGTTCCATGGCCAGCCGCAGCAGCTGATAGGCTTTAACTCCCGGTTTGACCGGTTCCAGATAATATGTCTTGTCGAAATAAATGGGGTCAATATCAGCCAGGTTAACAAAATCGATTATGTCAATTGTTTTGGTTGCCTCAACGGCAACACCGGCAAAGTCCGCCTCGGTCAAAACCACATATTGCCCCTTGGCATACTCGAACCCCCGCACAATTTCATCTTGAGCCACCTCAGTCTCACAAGTGGGGCAGAACTTCTGGTATCTAATCGGGGTATGACACTTGCGGTGCAGGTAATTGAACTTCAAGTCCTGCCGTTCGGTTGCGGCATATAGCTTAACCGGAATGTTTACCAAGCCAAAACTGATCGCTCCACTCCACAGGCTGCGCATCAGGATCCCTCCTAGCCTATACTCTGTCCATAGTCTCTACTGAGGAACACTTGTTTAACCAATGGATCCATACCTGTTTTGGAAAAAAAAAAGATAGCATACTGCTATCCTGCTTAATGCCTAAATTGGAGGCGGCACCCAGATTCGAACTGGGGATCGAGCTTTTGCAGAGCTCTGCCTTACCACTTGGCCATGCCGCCTGGTGCCCTTAATCAGCACTTGTTATTCTACCATCTGAGAAAGCTTGTGTCAAGGATGTGCAGCTGAAAAAAGCTCTTAAGCTGAAAGAAATACCAATCTGCTTTTCCAGGTATAAATATTGCGAGACGGGATATCATATAGATGCGGTGGCAGGCCATGCTGCACCGGGCTTAACCTGGAATTGATGCCCGAACTTGCTTAAGGCCTCTGCAAATGCATCGCAAGAAAGGTTTTCAAGCTTGTCACCCTTGACATCAATTCCAGTTAAGCCAACAACGGAACAGCAGATGTGTACCAGATTGCACTAGCAGATCCAGTCAACCGGTGCGGCATATGAAAACCAACAACCTTCTTCGATTCAAGCAGCCGGCCTTAAGCTTAAAGGAGGAGCCTGGACAGGCTCCTCTTTTACTCTGCGTCCGGATCCCTGGCCATAATATAAACGCTGTCTTCACCATCTTCCTCCGTCAGGCAAACCGCAATCAATTCCTGTCTTGATGTTGGCACATTTTTCCCCACAAAATCTGCGCGGATCGGCAGTTCCCGATGGCCGCGATCGATGAGGACCGCAAGTTGAATCGCATTTGGACGGCCTAGATCAATAATGCCGTCCAAGGCAGCCCGGACAGTCCGCCCGGTATAAATCACATCATCGACCAACACAATTGTTTTGTCGGCAACCGGGAACGGGATTTCTGTTTTGTTGACGATCGGCTGATCTGCCAATGAAGTCAGATCATCACGGTAGAGGGAAATATCCAGGATCCCCACTGGCAGGCTTACGTCCTCAATCTCCGCAATTCTAGCGGCAATCCTCTGCGCCAAAGGTACTCCCCGGGTGCGAATACCAATCAAGGCCAGATTCTCCGTACCCCTGTTCCTTTCAATTATCTCATGGGAAATCCGGGTCAGTGCCCGGCGGACAGCATCTGTTTCCATGATTTGCGCCTTTTTGATCAGTCTCACAACCTTACCCCCCCAAAAATCAAGCCTGTCCCTGCATCAAGCGTTCTTGACCCCGTGACGGGCACGGGTCAAAGCTTCTAGAAAATCTGCAGGCAAATCAGTGCTAAAATCCATCCATCCACGGCGCGGATGGGAAAAAGCCAAATAAAAGGCATGCAGAAGCTGCCTTTTGCTGCCCAGGTTACCGAGCTTCTTCCCATAAGTTGGATCGCCAACAACCGGATGGCCGATAGCTGCCAAATGCACGCGGATTTGGTGTGTGCGCCCGGTCTGAAGCCGGCATTCCACCAACGTATATCGGCCGCCAAAGTGCTCCCTGACTTCGAATTCCGTAAGCGCCCGGCGTCCCTGTTCCCTCACGGCCATCTTTTTTCGATCATGCGGATGGCGCCCAATCGGCTGATCGATTGTTCCATGCCGATGCTTGAGCCGGCCGTGCACCAAAGCAAGGTAATGACGCTTGACAGTGCGGTCCTTCATTTGGGCAGCCAGGTGCCGATGTGTATGGTCATTCTTGGCAATCACCAGCAGCCCGCTGGTGCCTTTATCCAAACGGTGAACAATCCCGGGGCGGAGCTTGCCTCCGATTCCTGACAGATCAGGGCAGTGATATAAAAGGGCATTGACGAGAGTGCCCCGTACATTGCCCGCACCTGGATGGACAACCAAGCCCGCCGGCTTGTTGATGACTGCCAAATCCTCATCTTGATAGACAATCTGCAGCTCCAGGTTTTCAGGTTCCAGCTCAAGAGGTTCCGGCTCAGGGATCACTGCCTCAATGCGGTCGAACGGCTTTAATGAATATCCGGCTTTGACAGCCGAGCCATTGACATGGATCAAACCGGAATCAATCAAACGCTTAATTTGAGACCGTGTTTGCCCGATCCGTTCTGCCAGATAGCGGTCCAAGCGCGTTCCGGCTTCCAGCTCCCGGCAGATGAATTCATGCTTGTCAGCGGGATGCTGCCTTTCGGTCATTGATCAGCACCTCCAAAAACAGCAGCGCCACGCCGGCAACAATACTTATGTCAGCAAGATTGAAGATCGAGAAAAACGTCACATCAATAAAATCTATCACAGCACCGATCCGAATCCGATCGATGAGATTACCGATCGCCCCGCCAATTGCCAGAGTGACACCCCATCTTACATACCAGCTCTGGCGTTTAATCAGTTCGCGGAAGTAGAAGGCAGCCACCACAACAGCAATGCCAAGGATAATAAACACCCACCGCCAATTGGCAAACAAACCAAAAGCCGCTCCCACGTTTTTCACATAGGTCAGGTACAAATACGGCAGCAGCCGCACACTCTCGCCTTCAACGAAGTTCGTGCTGATCAAGTGCTTGCTGAGCTGATCGATCATGACGATTGATGCGCAAGTTATTACGTAAATCAACCATATCCCTCTTTCAGCGTATTGGCATCGCGCATGCCACAGTTGCGCAGCGAGCGCTTATATTGAACTTCGTTTTTTGGCTTTGTTTTCCTGCTACCCGCCGGTCTGTCCTAATCTCCCTCACCATACTCTTCAACTGCATCCAGGATATCCATCTCCTCGTCAGTCGAGTTCTGGCCATCTAGACCCCCTGTCCCAACTAGATCTTGACGGGTATTGGCTGTCCCAAACCTGGCCACCACTTGCCAGGCATCCTCTCCGTCAAAACCGGTAAAGCTGCTGCCGTTTCGGAAACTGTGCCCAAACGACAACCTTTGCTTTCCGGCATCAGGCCCCACCCGTTTTTCATCATTGAGCTTGCACTGGATGCACAACGCTGCCTGGGGCAGCGCCTCAAGGCGTTTGGGATCGATCGGCTTGTGACAGTCTTGGCAGATCCCATATGTTCCATTACTAATCCGTTCCAAAGCCAGATCGACCATGTGCAGCTGATCTTTCAAGTTTTCCAAAAAACCCAGATCTTTTTCCCGTTCATACATTTGCGAACCATAATCGGCGGGGTGTTGATCGTATGCCGACAATTCACCGACAGCATCATTCATGTTTTCATGAATGCCCTGCGCTTTGAAACTCTCAATCAGTTCCAAAGTTTCGCGGCGTTGAGTTTCCAAGAGTTGCCGGTAATGCTCCAATTGTGCCAGGTCCACCAGAATCCCTCCATAGTATGCATTGAAATATGGGCAAAAGGTGTGCTCCGAATCAGCCTAGTATGCACGCCTGGACAATTCTTCCTGGACAATCCGGGTGATTTCTGCAATGAATTCACCGACGATGGGCAGGTTCAAAGCTGCCAGTCTCCCCATTAGGTAGAGAAACAAAGCTCCTACTGCTGTGAACCCGACTGCCAGGCCAAATCCACGGGCTATACCGCTGATAAAATTCAGGTATAAAAGCCGGCGCGGATGGCGGTACAACTCAACGTACTCGGCCACGCTTGCCTTTTCCATGGCTTGGGCCAGCTTCTCCAGTTTGTTGATTACTGACTCGATCAAACCTGGTTTTACTTCTTTCATCCCTTTGCCCCCTTCAAGCAATATCCTATGAAAAAAACTCCTCTGCTATACTGCAGAGGAGTTTGCTTTCCTGCGAATAACCTGCTATAGCTCGGTCAAGCTTGCAATTACTTCGCAGCACCTGCCGCAAATGTGATGGCCCTGATGTGTACCGACGCTTGGGTCATGGCGCCAGCAGCGCTCACATTTCTCAGTCTCTGCCAGATCCACTCTGACACTGACCCCAAGCTCTCCGGAAACAACCAAATCGACTTCGGAAACGATGAACAGCATCGCCAGAGATTCGGAGATCTCCTCAAGCTGTCCAATTGTTTTCTGATCGCCGGCTATTGTGATTCTCGCCTCATTTGAACTACCCAGTTTTTTGTCGGTGCGGGCGTCTTCCAAAGCTTTGGCCGCTTGGCGCCTTACTTCCAATAGGGTTGACCATTTCGGCCTCAGTTCCGGGTTTTCAAACTCCGGGGGCAGCTTCTGCCAACGGGATAGGTGGACGCTTTCTTCTTCTGAAGCAGGCTTGGGCAGGTGCTGCCAGATCTCATCAGCGGTAAACACCAAGATTGGCGCCAGAAGCCGCACCAGTTCCATCAAGGTGTGATACATAGCCGTCTGGGCTGAACGCCGCTTGCGGCCTTGCGGCGGATCACAATAGAGCCGGTCTTTGAGCACATCCAAATAGAACCCGCCCAGATCAACGGCGCAGAAATGATGGATACTGTGGTATACGATATGAAATTCATACCTCCGGTATGCACTGCGGACCCGCTCACTTAAGAGCACTAGTTGGTCAAGCACCCATCGATCGATTTCGCACAAGTCTGCATAAGCAACCTGGTTTTTGTCCGGATCAAAATCGCTCAAATTGCCCAGAATAAACCGGGCTGTATTGCGGATTCTACGGTACGCATCCGCCAACTGCTGCAAGATCTCTTGAGAGACGCGGATGTCGCCCCGATACTCGGCAGATGCCACCCACATCCTTAAGATATCGGCACCATACTGCCGAATCACCTCAGCCGGCCCAATCACATTGCCGAGCGATTTGGACATTTTCCTGCCTTCACCGTCAACAACAAAACCATGGGTAAGCACGCTCTTGTAGGGCGCTTCGTCAAAAGCTGCCACCGATGTGGACAAAGAAGATTGGAACCAGCCGCGGTGCTGATCACTGCCTTCAAGATACATGTCCGCAGGCCAGCGCATCCCATCCCGCTGCTGTAAAACGGCAGCATGGGACACCCCGGAGTCGAACCAAACATCCATGATGTCCGTTTCTTTGGTGAATACTGTGCCGCCGCAGTACGGGCAGTGGAAACTGTCCGGCAGCAGTTCTGCGGCTTCCCGCTTCCACCACGCATCGCTGCCCTCCATGCGGAAAATGGCGGCGACATGATCCGTAACAGTCCGATCGATAACCGCCCGGCTGCACTGATTGCAGTAAAACAGGGGTATCGGCACTCCCCATACTCTTTGCCTGGAGATACACCAATCTCCCCTCTCAGCCACCATATTGCGAATCCGATCAATACCCCATTGAGGTATCCATTCCACATTGTTGATGGCTTCGAGCATGGCTTCTCTAAATCCGCTGATCGAGGCAAACCACTGTTCAGTGGCGCGGAAAAACACTGGATCTTTGCACCGCCAGCAGTGAGGGTAAGAGTGAGTCACAAAGTCCAACTTAAGCAGGGCGCCACATGCGTCCAGGTCCTGAACAATGATTTTGTTGCTGTCGGTTATCTTCAGCCCCGCATATTGTTTCGCTTCATCGGTGAATACACCGTTTTCATCGACAGGAGCCAGGATGGGCAAATTGTACTTCAGCCCCACCTGATAGTCTTCCATACCATGCCCGGGAGCTGTATGCACACAGCCCGTCCCCGCTTCCAAGGAGGCATGGTCTCCCAGGATAATCGGCGAATCACGATCAATTAATGGGTGTTTACAAACAATACCCTCCAGTTCGGCACCGGTGAATTCCTGAACGATTTCGTATTCCCCTAAGCCCACTTCACCGGTAAAACTCTCCAGCAAACCTTTGGCAACAACCAGATAGCCGAGCTCAGTTCTGATGTTGACATAGGTTAACACCGGATTGAGACAAATGGCCAGATTGGCAGGGATAGTCCAGGGAGTCGTGGTCCAGATGACGAAATAGGTATCTGCTTCTGGAAGGATCCCTTTTCCGTCGGTTACGGCAAAACGTACATATATACTTGGTGAACGGTGATCGTAATACTCGATTTCAGCTTCCGCCAGGGCTGTTTTGCAGTCCATACACCAATAGACCGGCTTCAAAGCCTTGTAAATGAAACCCTTGCCTGCCATTATGCCAAAAATCTCGATTTGTTTGGCTTCGTACTCCGGGCTCAATGTTAAATAGGGGCTGTCCCAGTCACCCCAGACCCCTAGGCGTTTGAATTCATTGCGTTGAATGTCCACATACTTCAAAGCGTATTCCCGACACTTCTGCCTTAACTCGAGTTCGGAGATGTGCTCCTGGTCAACTCCCAAATCCCGGATCGCCTTCAGTTCAATAGGCAAGCCATGGGTATCCCATCCGGGAAGGTACGGCGCATGATACCCATCCATGGAACGGGAGCGGATCACCACATCTTTGAGGATTTTATTCAAAGCCGTGCCAATATGGATATGCCCGTTGGCATACGGAGGGCCGTCATGCAGGATGAACAGAGGCAGGTTCCGTTTTTTGCCATCGGCCTGAAGCCTTTGATAATACTGCTTTTGCTCCCAGAATTCCAGCATGTCCGGTTCGCGTTTTGGCAGATTTGCCCGCATTGGGAAATCAGTCTTTGGCAATTGTAATGTTTGTTGGTAGTCATTCTTCTCCAATTGATTTCTACCTCCTTAGATACTTGTAACAAAAAACTCTCATCCCATAAGGGACGAGAGCAACCCGCGGTACCACCCTAGTTAAGGCTCATCCTTAAGCCTTCACTTGTCAGCGATAACGGGACTACCGATCAACCT